>JAGLRY010000053.1 GCA_023135995.1 Candidatus Aminicenantota bacterium
GAGAAATATGTATGGAAAATGTGTTTAATGTCCTGCTTCAGTAAGTCCATTGTAAATGGCACATATAAAAAAAGATAGATAATGGTGTCGGCATAATTTATGAATAATTCAGGCTAATAAGCATACTTGGGTGTGACGTATAAGGTAGAGTATGCTATGTTTGGGATCTCTTTAATAATTCTTTCAGCTAATTCTCGCCGGATCAACTCAAAATTGGTTTCAGGCACATCCTCGGCCACATCAATGTCTGCAGCGATGATGACTTTTTCTGAGGACTCAGCGATCACTCGGAAATCATGATATCCGATGATCTTGGGAAGGTCCTTCACAATTATTTGGAATCGATCTTCGATCGCCTGGATCTCGGGCGTATTCTCCAGGAGGGGATCCGTGTGGCAGACCACCTCGCCACCGAAGTGCTTCCTCAGCTTTCTCTCACACCTTTCCGCAATCTCATGCATCTCTGCCGGCCTGAACTTTGCCGGGATCTCTGTATGCAAGGAGATCATATACAGGGATCCGTAATCATGCACGATGATCTCATGGACATTCTCGACACCGTCAACAGATTTTGCTGTCTCCCTGATCTTCCTGACCATATCTCTGCTCGGAGCCTGGCCTAATAAAGGAACGATAGCTTTCTTAGCATGGGTGAATCCCAAATAGAGCAGCCACAAGGAGACCAATATCCCGATGTAGCCATCGATCTCCGGATGATGGAAGTTATGGCTAGCCACCAATCCCCCAATGACGGTCAGGCTCATCACAGCCTCGATCCTGTGGTGAAAAGCGTTGACCAAAATAACATGCGAATGGACTTTGTTCCCTAGGTAGGCAACAAATTGGCTGAGCCACTGCTTCACCGCTATGGAAGCGAACAGGATCCAAGGCAGTGCTTTCCAGTAGTGGAGTTCATGGGGGTCGAGGGCTTGATGGAAGGAGCGTTCCGCCAGCTGTATTCCCGAAACAAAAAGGAATATCGACATGATGAGCGGAGCTAGGTGTTCCATGCGGCCGTGACCAAAGGGATTCTTTGCTGTAGCAGGGCGTGCTGTCGCCCAAAAGGTCACGACCAGGATGATCGAATTGGCCAAATGAGAGAGAAGATGAACGGCATTGGCAATGATCGACACAGAACCAGACACCACACCCAGAGTCATTTTGACCACGAAGAGCAACAAAGTCGCAATAATGGATATCCAGCCTGCCAAAAGGCCATACCTCACACGAACCAGCTTATTGTCGGTATTGTCAGAATCCGCAATAACCCGGCTGGCCAGCCAATAATTGGATGTATTGAGAATCTTCATTTTTTCAGCAGTGGGTCTTTCCGAATTGTGAGATAACGTGTATATGTCTTTCCGTTAGCAGTCAAGGTCAAACGGTAGGTCCCAGTCTCGGCATCTGGTCCCTGAAGCGAATCGCCAAAAAAGTTTCTGCGCGGGGCGAAAACTCTGAAGTTCTCTATAAGCTGTTCTCTAACCCAGTTCAACTCCTCGGATGTTTCCGCGCTCTTGAATTTTTTATTCAGCTTATCCAGCAATTCCATCCGGTCTTTATCCACACGCTCTTCGAGCTGGGAAAAAACATTCTCCAGTCGCTCGAGAAACTCCTTCCTCTGGTCTTTACTGGGATCAAAGTGCATGTCCCAACGAAATCGATGGATCCCTGGAGAATTTTCGAGCAAAGCCGTGAATGTTTTCTTCCCGTCCAGGTCTTCTATCTCCAGACCTGGCCTCTCATTGAGGCTCGCCTTAAGGTAGAAGTTGATCGTGGCATTATTTGCAATATCCGTAGGAGAATTGTTTGGAGGCACCTGGGACATGGAAAGGGGATTTTGTCCGATAAACAGCTGATGACCCCGAGTCGCCCCTCTGCTTATACTACGCCATCGTGTCGCCACAGGACTGTCAAACAGATGTGCCTCTGCTGTGAGAACTTTTTCACTCAACTGCTGCAGGGGTGTAATATCATCACAGATCCAAACTCCTCGGCCGTGAGTTCCTGCGATCAGATCATTGTCCCTGGGATGTATCAACAGGTCATGAATGGCCACCGTCGGCATCCCATTCATCAGCCGTTCCCAGGACTGCCCCCCATCGATGGATACAAAAACGGCAAATTCCGTTCCCACAAAGAGAAGATCCCTGTTTCTGCAGTCTTCGCGAATGACATAGACGGGGTGATTATCGGGTAAATTGCCCGTGATGTTCTGCCATGTTTTTCCAAAATCCATGGTCTTGAACACAAAGGGTGTGAAGATATCGCTCCGGTGACCATCAAAAGTGACATAACACATGCCCTTCTCGAAATGAGATGCTTCCACTCGGCTCACCCAGACCTCCGTTGGAACACCGCTGATGTTCGGCCGCACATTCGTCCATGTCCTTCCGTCATCCATCGTGAGCTGAATATTCCCATCGTCGGTGCCGGCCCAGATCACTCCCTGCTGGAGGGGAGATTCAGATAGTGTGACGATCGTACAGTGGGTCTCGGCTCGTGTGACGTCTCGAGTCAATCCGCCACTCTCTTGGTATGTTTTTTCGGGATCATTCGTGGACAGGTCGGGACTGATTATCGTCCAATGTTTTCCCCTGTCCACGCTTTTTAGAAGAAAATTCGCACCATAATAGAGCGTATGGGAATTGAAGTGGGATACGATAAAGGGAGTATTCCAATTCGTGCGGAACACGGGTCTCTCTTCATCCTCCTCCTCGTGGACCTTTTTCTCCCAATTGATGGTATTGTCTCTGTTCGGTGTGATGCTGACAGATTTTTGGCGGAAGAGGGCATGATTACGGCGCATCCGCCCTCCCTGTCTTTCTGTATAGACTATTGTCCAATCCGTCGGGTCGGCAGCAGTATAAAAACCATCACCGCTGTGGAATTTGAACCAGTGATCATTCAGTATGCCGTTAAAATCTCTGCTGTTGCTCGGCCCGCCCCAAACTCCGTTGTCCTGAAGCCCCACGTAGACATAATAAGGATCCCGGCAATCGGTGGATACGGCATAGATCTGGCTGATGCAGAAATTGTCAAAAAAATTAAAATGTTCGCCATGGTCATGTGTGATGGAAATGCCCTTGTCATTACCTATATAATAACGGTCTTTATCGTGGGGATCGATCCACATGGTATGGAAATCACCTGCGATTCCAGGCATGCCATCCTCAAAAGTCCTGCCTCCATCCAAGGATACCTGAGCTCTAGTTCCCATCGCATACACACGTTTATCGTCATTGGGATTGATGTAGATCTGGCTGTAATAGAAGGGTCTGTTGTTGTATCTGTTCACATACACCCAACTCTCCCCGCCATCCTCGGACCGGTAGATCCCGGTTCCCAATTTGCTCATGTCCTTGAATTCTGGAGTTCCCCTTTGCGGCTGATAACCGTGTTCGATGATGGCCATGAGGATCTGAGGATTTTTCCAATATATGGCGATCCCAATCCTTCCAATAGGCCCATCAGGTAGCCCGTTGGTGAGTTTTTCCCACGATTGTCCATCATCTCGGGATCTAAACAGTCCTCCATTGGGCCCCCCGCTGTCAAAACGATAAGGCCGGCGCAGCCGTTCCCAGAATGCTGCAAAAAGCACCTTGGGATCTTGGGGGTTGATCTGGACATGGGTACAGCCGGTCTTACCATCATCGGGTAATCCGTTTTTCAATTTGACCCAGGTCTTTCCTCCATCTAAAGTCTTGAAAAGGCCTCGCGCACTCGTATGACCCCACAGGTGGCCTTGAGCAGCCACATACACCACATCTGGATCAGTGGGATGTGTCACGACCTTGGCGATATGATGCGTGTCCTTCAATCCCATATTTTTGAACGTTTTGCCCCCGTCCGTGGACTTGTACACACCATCTCCCCAAGCCACGCTGTTCCGGACATTGGCCTCTCCTGTTCCCACCCAGATAATGCTTGGATCTTTCTGGAAGAGAGCCACTGCACCAATAGAGGCAGAAGGATAATCATCGAAGATAGGCTGCCAGGACGTCCCTGCATTCGTGGATTTCCACACGCCTCCAGATGCAGATGCCACTACCACATAGCGGTAATCGTCGTCCAACGCCTGGATATCGGATATCCGGCCTCCCATATTTGCAGGACCGATGTTCCTCCACCTCATGTCCTTGAACAATTCTGTATCCTGTGCATAAGTCGTGGGTGCCTGCAGAAATAATAAAAGGACCAATATAAAACCACTATACCCTAAGAAAAACCTGCTGTTATTCAATCTCATGACACTCTCTCCTTTCCACCCAAATCAATTAAATTCAGTAAAAATCTTATCTCAACTTGACATTTTTCTTCAAGATTGTTCTATCATAGGACAATGGAAATTACCAAAACTTTCGGATGCACAACAAACACCGGAGGCAAAATGCGAAAAGCCGTTCTTTATCTCGTTATAGGAATTTTATTTTCCCCTCCTTTGTTATCAGCCCAAAATTTAATCTGGTTCAAAGGCAACACACACTGCCACACGACAAACTCAGACGGGGATGAAACCCCTCAAAATGTGGTC
This sequence comes from Candidatus Aminicenantota bacterium, assembly GCA_023135995.1. Classification (GTDB taxonomy): domain Bacteria; phylum Acidobacteriota; class Aminicenantia; order Aminicenantales; family Aminicenantaceae; genus WTAW01. The sequence continues at coordinate 4,532 of JAGLRY010000053.1, forward strand.
AAATGGTACAAAAACCACGGGTATCACTTTCTGGTGATCACAGATCATAACGTACTGACGGACATCAAGCCTCTAGACACGGATAAAACCGACGATTTCCTCCTGATCCCCGGCGAGGAAATATCGGATCATTGCGACGGAGCGCCCATTCATTTGAATGCGCTCAACATCACGGATCCTATCGAACCTCAGCACGGAAACAGCAAAGTGGAGACACTACAGAACAACATCGATGCCATCATCCGAGCCGGTGGGATTGCAACAATCAATCATCCCAATTGGAGATGGGCATTTACCGACACAGAGATGTCTCAACTCAAACACATCAGGCTCTTTGAGCTGTACAATTTTTCCTATAATTGCAACAACTTTGGGGCCGGAGGTAATCCTGGAATGGAAGAGGTTTGGGACCGTATGCTCTCAAGGGGGATCTTGATGTATGGGATCGCTACCGACGACGCCCATGACTATAGAGATGAGTTCAGCGCTAAAAAATCAAATCCGGGAACGGGATGGATCATGGTCAGAGCCAGTGAACTCACTCCCCGTGCGATCCTCACCGCTCTCGAAAAGGGAGAATTCTACTCCACCATTGGCGTTCTTCTAAAAAATATTGTGGTCACAGATAAAGGTTATACCGTGGTAATACGAGAAGAAGACGACATGAAATACACGACCCAATTCATCGGAAAAAACGGTCGGATTCTGAAAGAAGCGTTTGGAACAACTGCCGTATACACATACCAAGGCGGTGAGCTCTATGTCCGGGCTCGTATCTTCGCCTCTTCGGGTGAATTCGCCTGTACTCAGCCCGTTTTTGTAAACAAAGACGATTCCAAGGGATAGTGGACGCCATTCTATCCTCAAAGGTGCAGAGGTTCTTGAGGAAAAAATAGAGATCAATAATGATAAGATGCAGACAAGTCTGCTGTCTTTATGGATAAATCTTTGAACTAGGCTTTTTGGACGTTCTTTGCGACTGGCCCTCGATCGCCCTCTTCGATATCATAGCTGACTTGGTCACCTGCAGTCAAAGTCTTAAATCCTGGCATAGTGATCGAGGAAAAATGCACGAAGATATCTTTCCCCTCCTCTTGTTCGATAAAACCAAAACCCTTTTTCTCATTAAACCACTTTACAGTTCCTGTTGGCAAAACTTAGCCTCCTTAAAAAAAATTCAATGCCAAATCCAAGCTAGACCAAGTCCCCTGAATAGGATGGATTTCCCTTTGAGAGCTCTGAAGAACAAGCCTGGATGTCCCGAGAAAAAGTCACTTGGAGGGTCATACGGACAAATCATTGGAATTCTACGACATGAAACAAATCAAACAAACATCTTGGGGAGCATATACTTCCAGATTAATCGTAATTACTCCCAGGACCTTTCTCAACATTTTTCGAGGAATTTTTATATCACAGGTCTGAACTGATGTCAAAACAAATCTTTTTCTTTTAGTGACTATTCCTATCCAACAGAAGGAAGGCGGAACATATACTCAGGATCTATACGGGGCTCATCACTTTTATGTTTCTGCATCAAGTCGATTTTTCTTTCGAGTAGATCGCCGAAGTTCTCCCCGTAGATAAACGGAGTTTCAACGCTTCCCGAGATGATGATCCACTCTATGGGACTCTCTCGCCAAACCTCTAGAAGTTTGTTGCAGTTGTTTATTTCTCGTTCCATCATCCCATTGAGAAGCACCCGGCACTCCTTCTTGATGGCAACATCTGGAGTCTCTATGTATTCATGCACAGCATAGATCCACACGGCTGTATTCCTTAAGGTCTCAAAGAGGCAGCACAGAGCTTTGGCCCTAAACCATTGATCTTCAAATACATGGAAGGCATGCTTTTCGGAAGTAGTCTCTGCAACTGTTTTCCTCTTCTGAAGGAGACCAATGGCCTTCTCCAATGGACCCCAGACATTTGCATCGATCCTCTGAAAGGCCTTTTGTGCATACTCCTTTGAAACCAACTCAAAAAGGACGTCCTGAGCCAAGTCGATCCTGTTCGGATTATGGAGAGACGTACACATGTGCTTTTCGTAATATTCCCTCTGAGTTTCTGGTATCCGGTCGATATCTGGAACTAATGGACGGACTAGCAGCCTCTGCCAGACAGCACCATAATGCGTATAAATGGACAGTGGAACAAAACTCCGTATAGCCTGATCCACACACCGCCAACCCTGGACGAGTTCCTCAGTTCCCTTCCCCCCTGTGTAGACCTCTGCGATTCGATAAACGGTCAGGTCGATGTCCAGTCCTGGGTCAAACTGGAAATACCGGAATACTTCCTGATTCACAGGATAGGGAACTTTATCTGGCGGCTGCAAACCTCCGAGATGGGACAGCGCAAGAACATCTCGTGAATACAAAGCAAAAAGCTTTTCATGTGTCAACCAAGGAAAAGGTATCCCCAAGAGCGGTTCGTGGTTGGTATGGGATGAGAGGCTGTGATAGAAGAGGCTGTGACTTCCTCTTTTATGGAGTGCCTGCATGGGTTCTTCTTCATCTCTGTGCAGCGTGTTGTGAAGGGCTGATCCCAGTACGCTGACATCACTGTACATCGGATGATGGTAATTGCACTCCCAACCTTTGGTTAAAAGAGAATGGGCTTCTACATCAATACTGTCCTTGAGCTCCGGCCATAGATAAGACCGTTCTCCATAAAAGGATTCCAGACGTGTGATGACCCTAAACTGTGGATTAGTCCGAGAAGCTGCATTGCGCAGGACTTGAAAAAAATCGATGATGTTCGAAGCCGCTGCTTCGGCTATTTTCTCATCATTGTTCCATTCTCTGATAAGGAAGGCCCCACCGTTTCTTCCCACATAAAGAGATTTTGTGTGTTCGAATCCGGCTCCACTGTCATTGGACCAAATAGTCAAAAATCCCAGCTCCGGGATCTCTTCCATCAAGTTCTCCATGAGTTCGGCGTAGTGCTGTTTGACAGCAGGGTGAACGACAGATAGGTTATACCGTGGCTTGTAGCTACGGAACGGGTGGTCGACTCGCGCGCCCCGGAGAGTGGGATATCTCTCGAAAAATGATTCCGGAACCGACCGGGGTTCAAAGCAAAGAAGGCCAGGAACAAGACCATACTTGACAGCTAATCGGGCATTCTCTTTCAATAGCTCGAGATTCGCAGATAAATAATCCCTGGGATACAACCCTTCGTTCAAATGACTGGTCACATACTGATCCAAGCCCGGACAATAGGTATAAAAATCCGCATAAAACTCACCGGGCACATTCTTTTCGTGGGGAAACGGCAAGGCGAGGGCATTAACTTCAACATGTGTGAAACCCAAACGAGCATATTGACGGATGTATCGTTCAGACGAAAAATCACGGATGAGCCGTGCATATTGGGTGAGGAAGAGATCAAAAGTGGATTTTTCGATGGCAAAACTTATCTCTCTGGTCCAGTGTTTGACCTGAGCGACATCTTGGTCGAGCAGGTTATCCACCAAATAAGAGAATACCGCATAAAGAAAATAGGGCTTTGAGCTCATGAGCCAGCCACATCCTCTCTCCTGACAGGAAAAAAGCACCCATTCTCTGCCGGAACGAGGAGACATCTCGAATTTTGCTTGTGTCCCATCCTGGGAAGTTATAGCAATACACAGGGAATCGGATTCGGATGTCATTTGAGAGGGATCGACAGAGACTACTTCTGCTCCAGGAGAGAGAAATCCGCATATCTCACTGGCAACCGTCTGTTCTACGGGTTGGGCAAGCCGGGAGATCTTCACCCTCTTGATTTGTTGCAGAACCTCTCTGAGTGTCATCTTTAGCTCCTTTTCTTCCAGTCATTGTATTTCATCTTTTCCTATGAGTCCAACAGCTAGAAAGCATTGCAAGTATCCCAAAAGCGAAATTTAGATCGATACGGGGATCATCACCTTTGGCGGTAAAATATCCTGGGGAAAAATCACCCTCTAAATCACCGCAAAAGAGGATTGACGCTACAGGGGTTGAGTGGCATAAATATCCATACACAACAATGAAACCGAGAAGTCATTTCTCTCTTTAGAAGAGTCAAAATGAGAAACATGAAAATTTTAATCGTCGATTTCGATGAGGAGTCTACCCTTGCTCTTTCCGAATACCTAAAATCAGAGGGGTTTGATGTCAGTACGGCTGGAGATGGTGAAGCAGGGCTGGAAAAATGCAAGGGAGAATATCCCGATCTCGTTATTGTGGAGCCCATGATCTCAAAGCTTCATGGGTTTGAACTTTGCAGCATTATATCACACGACTTTAACGGCCAAATTCCCGTTGTCATCCTGACAAAATTCTATCGTGAGGAACAATTCAAGATTGAGGCCACGAGTGCCTATGGAGCTTCCGCTTTCCTGAGTAAGCCATTCAAAGGTCCGGAAATTCTCTCCACGATCAAAGATCTGTTGAAAGAAAAAATTAAAGAGTTTGAGGAAAAAGCTATGGCAGAAGAAACACAAAATTTGGAGGATTTTTCTGAAAAGGCATTGGATAACATAAAGGTCGAAGCTAAAACGACGGAGGCAAGACTCCAGGCGGATGATCTTGAAAATGAGATTCTTGAGCCTGTGCCTCCTGCAAAAGAAGTTCTGGAAAAAGAAGAGAAAAGTCCTGATATCAAAACACAAATCGATAAAATGCTCGAGGACACTCTGTCGGAATTTGGCTTAAACCTCAATGAGAAAGCCCCTCCTAAAACAGAAAAAAAGAGTGTCGCTCCTCCAGAAGAAAAAATTGAAGTCGTTGCCAAAGAGGAAGAGGTTGTAGCAGAGGCAGCGGTTGCTGAGAAAGAAAGTGTGGAAGAGAAAGAAACCGTTGAAGAGAAAGTAGAGGTCGAAGAAGAAGTCCAGGTTAAAGAAAAAATCGACGTTCTGGTTAAAGAAGCGCACCAAGAGCAAAAAGAGGAAGC
>JAGLRY010000054.1 GCA_023135995.1 Candidatus Aminicenantota bacterium
AAAGAATAAACGGCTCCTTTTTAATTTTTCTTTTGTTGAATGATGAAGGGACCGTTTCCCAAACGGTCCGTTCGGGGAACGGACCCTACATAAATTAAGTACATGAGCCAAAAAGGTGACTGGTGCCTTTTTGCAACACCCCTGTAAAAAGGTGACAGTCCCCTTTTTTGTCCCTTACTCGGGACTCCCAGCGATATCTGAAAAAGAATTGAATTTTTAAAAGGTCTGTTATATTATCCGCAACACCATTCCCATGGGAGAGCTGACTTTAAATCGGAGGAGACTCATGAACGTAAAAAAAGGGTTTCGGCTGTCTGTTTTTCCCCTATTGATCGTCCTCTTCTTATTAACGGCAACATCATCCATGGCGGAGACAGATACTCAGTCCGGGCTCAAATTCTCCATTTCCTTCACACCTGAAACTCACTTCGGACCCATCACTGGTCGTGTATTCGTCATCATTACCGAGAACAAAGGGAGAGAACCACGATTCCAGGTGGGCACACACGGAGTCCCCTTTTTCGGGAAGGATGTGGAATCCCTTAAAGCAGGCGAAGAAGTTTTCATAGATCAAGGGGTGTTTGGATATCCTCTCGAGAGCATAAAGGACATCCCATCCGGTGAGTACTATATCCAGGGAGTTGTGAATGTCTACACAGAATTCATGCGCTCGGATGGCCACACAGTATGGATCCACAACGACCAATGGGAAGGACAACGATGGACCCGGTCTCCTGGTAACATCATAAGCGATGTGGTCAAGGTCAAGATCGATCCATCCGAGACAAAGACCATATCGCTCAGTTGCAATGATGTCATCCCACCCATCAAAGTCCCCGAAGACACACCTTGGGTGAAGCGCATTAAATTCGAGAGTGAGATCCTCACCCAATTCTGGGGACAACCCATCTATTTGGGGGCGACGATCCTGCTGCCCAAAGGCTACGAGGAACATCCTGATGTGTATTATCCTGTGAATTACATCCAGGGGCACTTTTCCTTGAGAGCGCCCAATGGTTTTAACCTCACCGGATCCGATCAAGATGATCCCAGGCGGAGGAGAGGGTCTGAATTCTCCAAGTATTGGGTGTCCGATGAGTGTCCCCGGATGATCTTTGTCACTTTCCAGCATCCCTGTCCCTACTATGATGACTCATATGCTGTGAATTCGGAGAACTGCGGCCCTTATGGGGATGCGATCATGCAGGAACTCATCCCGTATGTGGAGGAACATTTCCGGATCATCCGTAAGCCCTATGCACGAGTCCTCTCCGGAGGTTCCACCGGCGGATGGGAATCCTTGGCCTTACAGATCTTTCATCCGGACTTTTTTGGAGGGACTTGGTCCTTGTGTCCTGATCCTGTAGATTTTCGGTATTTTCAGACGATCGATATCTATAAGGATAAGAATGCTTACTACAAAGAGCTCGGTTGGATCAAGGTCCCCACTTCCAGCGACCGGTCGATCGATGGCATTTCCCGATTGACTATCAAACAGCGCAATCATGTGGAGCTCGCCATGGGCACAAAAAACAGGTCCGGCGAGCAGATCGACATCTTCGAGGCCGTCTATGGACCAGCAGGTCCAGACGGTTACGTGAAACCTCTGTTCGATAAACGCACGGGCGAGATCGATCCCACTGTAGCCGAGTATTGGAGAGAGAACTACGACCTGCGGCATATCCTGAAGAGAGATTGGGCGACACTCGGTCCAAAACTCAAAGGAAAGCTCCACATTTACGTGGGGGACATGGATACCTTTTATCTAGATAGCGCCGTCCGACTGCTGGAGAGATTCCTTGAGAGAACAAAGAATCCCTATTATGATGGTGTTATCGAGTACGGGGATAGAAAGCCCCACTGTTGGGGACCGCGCGGAGCTGACCTCATCAATTTGATGGCAGAGCACATCACCAAAAACGCATCTTCCGGTGAGGATACAGCGCTCTGGCGCTATAAATAAATGTACGAACTGTTCCCCCACGGTCCATTTGGGAAATGGACCCTACA
>JAGLRY010000055.1 GCA_023135995.1 Candidatus Aminicenantota bacterium
TACAACATAAAGGCAAGCCAGGACAATGTAGGGACCGTTCCCCGAACGGTCCGTTCAGGATAAGCCAAATAGACCGGACAACCGGCACGGAAGATCATTGATAAGGAGATGGATGGGATGATTAACAAAAAAAATGTGTGGATTTTGGCGGTTGCAGTTTTTTGCATAATGATAAGCACAGCGCATTCGCAGGACTATGGCGTCGCTGCTGTGGATGACAGCCACAACATCCTGCCTTTGAGAGAAAGAGCGAAGGTGATGAACGATATCCTGAGGTGGAGGTTGGACAACATCATTCCCGAAGTGATGAGACGGGAAGGCATCGACATGTGGCTTATCATCAACAGGGAATACAACGAAGATCCTGTGTATATGAGTATGGTTCCCGAGCCACATATGTTTGCTCGCCGCACATCCATCCTCATCTTCCACGACTTGGGTGAGGAACAGGGCGTCGAAAAGCTATCAGGGGGGTATTATGGTATTGGTGATTTCTTCAAGCCCACCTGGTTAGACAAGACCAAAAAACAATTCGAGAGCCTGGCTGAATTTATTAAGACACGAAATCCCAAAAAGATCGGGATCAATGTCTCTCAAAAATGGGCCTTTGGGGATGGTTTGTCATCGACATTGAAGGAGAAACTGGAAAAGGCACTCGGACCGGAATTGTCGTCCCGGTTTGTATCCGCTGAGAATCTCTGTATCGGCTGGCTCGAAACCCGAAGCCCCCAAGAGCTCAGTCTCTACAGGCATATTGCGGGGATCGCCCATGACATCATCGCCGAGTTTTACTCGAACAGAGTGATCACACCCGGGATAACGACCACGGACGATGTTGTCTGGTGGACCAGGCAGAAGATCGTCGATCTGGGCTTACGCACATGGTTCCAGCCATCCATTTCTATCCAGAGGCATAAAAAACTCGACGAGAAATACAATGCAAATCCAAAGGTTATCCAACGGGGCGACCTCCTTCACTGTGATTTGGGGATCGTCTATCTCAATCTTTGCACGGACATGCAATGGCAGGCCTATGTCTGCCATATCGGTGAGGAGGATGCGCCCGATGGCATCAGAGAGGCCCTGCACAGGACAAACAGGCTGGGTGATATCTTCAGGGGGGAATTCCAGACCGGTCGCTCGGGGAATGAGATTGTAAAGTCCGCTATGGATAAGGGTGAGGCGGCTGGCCTGAGGCCGTTGATCTATTCCCATCCTTTGGGGATCCATGGTCATGCTGCAGGACCTCCGATGGATGCCAGGCCCTTGGGACGCGCTCCAGAAGGCAGTGAACTGCGCGGAGAATACCCTCTCTACCCAAACACATGTTATGCGATCGAATACAGCTCGACATCCAGCATTCCTGAGTGGGACGGCCAGGATGTCCGGATCGCTTTCGAGGAATCTGGTGTTTACACCGAGGATGGCTGTAAATATATTGACGGCCACCAGATCAGATTATATCTCATAAAATAATAGGAGGGAACGAATGCGAAAAACTTTGTTATGGTTGTTCATCCTATGTTTGCTCTCTGTCCTGTCATATGCTCAAAGCTCGACAATTGGAGAAAAAACGTCTGGCATGAAATCTTATCCGGGGTATTTCCCTTTTTATTGGGATGCCAGAACAGGGAAAATATGGCTTGAGATCGACAAATTCGACACAGAATTCCTGTATGTGCACTCTCTCCCTGCAGGGCTGGGTTCTAATGATGTTGGACTCGACCGTAATCAGCTGGGCCGAACGCGCATCGTCAAGTTTTTTCGTGTGGGGCCCAAAGTCCTTCTCATACAGCCCAACTATTCGTTCCGAGCCACCACGGATAATCCTGCTGAGCTCGTTGCTGTTAAGGATGCTTTTGCACGGTCGACGCTTTGGGGTTTTCAAGTCACGGCAG
>JAGLRY010000056.1 GCA_023135995.1 Candidatus Aminicenantota bacterium
CTTATCTCACCCGGGCCCGGCAGGAGAAGGCAAAGCAGTTGAAGAAGCAGGAGATCGGACGGGGGGTATCCCTCGCTCAAGTCGCTTACGAAAGAGGGGATTATGAGGGATGTCTCAACCAAGTGGAAAAAGTGCTCCGATTGGACCCGGAAAATGCGGAAGCGAAAAAATATTCCGATCTTGCGGAGCAGATTGTCGCGCCCAAGAAAATGAGGGACATTGTGAATGGATATATTCAGTCGCTCAACAACAAAGAGCTGGTTTCTTTTTATGAAAACACATGCTCTTCTGAGTTATTCCAGAGGATCAAAGGAGACACAGAATTGATCTCCAACCTGTACCAAAGCTTCAGGTCTGTGGCTTCAAATATCAAGATCCAATTGATGGAGAATAATAGGGCAGAAGTGAGTTTTTCCAATATCATCACTGGGATCCCTGTGTCGGAAGAGCAAAGACAGGTCGTATTTGAGGGGACTTATATTTGGGAGATGAAAAAACAGGGTGAGACTTGGAAGATCATCGGGATCTCAACTCAGACTGCAGGAAAAAATCGATAGAGCGGATTTTTCCAGGTCGAGTTCGCCATATTGATCGGGAGCACAGGAATTGATCATTTTTCCATCATAAGCCATCGAATTCATGCATCCAGTTTAGTTATTTCTATTTATTTTGCAGTACGCCTTTTTTCTGTTTGTTTATTGAGATTTTTCAGTGCAGAAAGAACTTTCTCGGGTGTGATGGGGAGGTCTCGGATCCGAATGCCCACCGCATCGTATATGGCATTAGCAATAGCCGGAGCTGTGGGCACCAGCCCGGGTTCGGCCGCTCCTTTGGCCCCAAAGGGACCGAAGCTGTCGTTGGTTTCTATAAACTCGAGATCGATCGGGAAATCCAACTCTTGGATCGTCGGGATCTTGTAGTCTCTGAAATTTGTGTTTTGAATATGTCCCTTCTCTGTTCGAAGCTCTTCGTAGAGCGCATATCCTATTCCCTGGGCAAGTGCTCCATAGATCTGCCCTCTGAGCCCTTCTGGATCTAAAACCTTTCCCACATCGTGTGCCGCAGCCATTCGGAGAATTTTTATCTCACCCGTCTCCATATCCACTTCGACTTCTACACCCTGAGTGCCAAAGACATACGTGGATGAGATGTTCCCGATTCCCTTTTCAAAGTCCGGGAGTTCATTGGGCGGGTCATAAAACACTTCGGCAGTCAACATCTGGCCCTGATCGCGGAAGTGGATGGCGCGCAGATATCGGCCCAATTCCAGTCGCAACCATGGTTCATCAGGAGCGTCCTTGAGAAAAATGAAGCCATCTTTGAGCTCAAAACGATCCTGAGTTGCTGCGGCTTCCACATCGAATTCCGGCGGTTTATAATCCGGATGCTCTTTTATGTGCTTTTTCAGATTTTTATGGACTTCTTCGGGGAACACATCTTCAGCCAGTCTGAAAATTTGACTCCGGAGTTTTTTGGCAGCGAGAATGGCCGTGTTTCCCGCCATGAAGGAACCCCGGCTGGCATGGGTTCCCACATCCCATGGGCAAGTGCCTGTGTCTGTCGGGTTGATGAAGACTTTGTCCGGTCGGACGCCCAGTGATTCAGCCACAGCCAACGTCAAGACAGAGTGCAGACCCTGCCCCATCTCTACACCGCCGTGGTAGACATTCACATTGCCAAAGTCATCCAACTTAAGGATCAAGCCGCTGGCGTCGGAGCGGTAGATGCGTCCACCCCCGCCCACGTGGATGAGTGAGGCCATCCCCACTCCTCGTTGCTTGCCCTTTCCGCGCTTTATGGCCCAGTCCAGCGTATTGGCCACACTTTTTAAGCTTTCCTCCAGGCCGCATGTGCTGATCTTTAAACCCATGGGCGTGGTTTCATTGGGTTTATTGCTGTTTATAAGACGGAATTCATACGGATCGATACCTGCTTGTTCGGCGAGTTCGTCCATGTTGCTTTCCAGGGCCCAACAGTGTTCAGGATTGCCATACCCGCGCATGGCCTGACAGTAAGTGTTATTGGTATAGACGAGCTTGGCATCAAAATAGACATTGGGCACTCGGTAGAGGGACGTTGCCGGCAGCATCATAACCGATGGATATGTGGCTCCCCAGGACGTGTAAGCCCCATTGTCCTGTAGGACCTCCACGGAACGGAAGGTGAGCCTTCCCTCTGGGTCACAGCCTTGAATGATCTGAGTCTGTGAGGATTGTCGCGGAGAGAGGTAGGCGAATTCTTCGTCTCTGGTGTAGAGGATCTTGACGGGATGGCCCGTTTGGAAAGCGAGAAGAATGGCGATGTATTCATAGGCATGCGTGTCCAGTCCTGTCCCAAAAGCTCCGCCGATGGCCGGGATGATGATGCGCGTGTTCTTTCCCCGGAGTCCCATGTCACCGAGGGCTCTGTTGAAGTCTCGCTGAGCCAAGAAGGGGATCTGGGTTTTGGCCCACAGAGTGAGGTTGTTGTTCATGTCAAACTCAGCAATACAGCCTGAGGTCCCCATACAGCTCTGTTGGACAAGAGGCGTCGAGTACTGGCCTTGGACGATAAATTTAGCTGTCTGCTTCCCCGATTCTAAGTCGCCGGATTCGTGATGGAATCGCAACGAAAGAGCGTTGTCCGAGCGTTTACGACCTTGCGGGTCGACGTCATGGATGAGAGGGGCGCCTTCTTTCATGGCCTCCTCAGGTGAGAAAACTCCAGGAAGGGGTTCGTACTCGACTTTGATGTGGCTGACTGCTTCCTCTGCGATCTCAGGGTCAATGGCGGCCACGGCGGCGACCTCGTCTCTGTATTGGCGCACTTTGTCTTTCTTGAGGGCAAAGTTGTCCCGCAGAAAACCGATCCGGATCTCAGGGGTGTTATACGCGGTGATCACGGCTTTGACACCCGGCATACGTTCGGCCTTGGAGGTGTCGATATTTTTTATGCAAGCATGGGGAAACTCGCTGAATTTTATCTTGCCGAAGAGCATCCCCGGTCTGGTGAGATCATGGATGTAGATGGCTTTCCCAGCCGCTTTATCAGCGCCATCCGGGCGAGAGGTTTTGCTTCCGATATGGCGGTAGCTTTTCATTCGGGACCTCTCATGTTTTCGGCGGCCTGTTTGACGGCTTCGACGATCTGCACGTATCCTGTACACCGACAGAGGTTCCCCTGCAGCGCTGCCCTAATATCCTGATCACTAGGATCAGGATTCGAATCGAGTAGAGCCTTTGTGGCGAGGATCATGCCCGGCGTGCAAAAACCGCACTGGATGGCCCCAAGCTCCACGAAGGCCTTTTGTATGAAAGACAGTCGATTCTCAGAGCCTTGAAGCCCTTCGATGGTGAGGACGTTCTTCCCTTCCGCCTCGGGGGCCGGATAAAGGCAGGAGTTTACGGCCTGTCCATCGACCAACACCGTGCAAGCCCCGCACTCGCCTTCACCGCAGCCTTCCTTTGTGCCCGTCAAGTTGAGTGTTTCACGAAGACAGTCGATGAGACGCATGTGATCTTTGAGTGTCACGTTGACTTCAGAACCGTTGAGGAAAAAGGAAATGGTACGTCTCATTTGTGGCTCCACTCGAGTGCTCTTTCCAAACTCCGTTTCACAAACACACCCACGATCTCTCTGCGGTAGTCTTCTGTAGAGCGGATGTCTGTGATGGGAACCACGCTGCTTTTAGCGATTTTTTGCGCCTCGCTGATTGTTTGTTCCGACAGGATTGTGCCTTCGAGCTTTTCTTCGACTTCTCGGAGACGTCTGGGCACTGGCGCTACAGAACCGGCCGCGATATGAGCTTTCCGGCATAGATCGCCCTCCATATCTAGAAGCACAGCGACACTGGCCACAGCCAGATCCATCTTCACGCGACCTTTCTTCATAAAAACCGCTATGGTGTTTACGTCCGGGGCATCCAGTAGGATATCAGTCATTATTTCATCCGAAAGGAGGCAGGATTCACCAGGCCCTTTAAAGAAATCCTCGACCGGGACTTCACGTGTTGTCTCAGAGGTCCGGAGACGAACTTTTGCCTCAAGAACAAGCAATGGTAGAGCCATATCCGCACACGGAGAACAGTTACAGAGGTTCCCGCCGATGGTCGCGACGTTGCGGATTTGAACACTGCCTATCCTCCTTGCCGCTTCCATGAGGAGGGGAAAAGCCTGGGCCAATGTTGGATGTTGGATGATGTCGGAGATGGTCGCCAGGGCCCCTATGCGGGCTCCTCCATTCACTTCTATGTGAGCGAGCCCTGGAATGTTCCGGAGCGATATCAAGGCGGATGGTCGGAGTTCCTGGTTCTTGATCTGAACTATCACATCCGTCCCCCCGGCAATGTATACGGCACCCCTTTTTTCGTTTTTCAGTTGGAGGGCATCGTCGATCGTCTTAGGCTTGTGGTAGGAAAACCGGCTCATGCCACGATCCCCCTGTTTTGAAGAGAAGTTATTTCATCTTGGGATAATCCTATTTCTGTGAGCAATGGCTCCGTGTGCTCCCCATAGGCCGGAGCAAAGGGAAGCTCTTTTTTTTGCTGTTTGAGATATTCTGTCAGAACTGCCGGAGGAGGAAGGCGTACTGAACGACCATCAGGCGTGATCGTTTTCAGAGCCGAAGAGGTGACAAAAGGCAGGTCTGCGACTTTTTCAATGGGCGTTATAGGGGAGTGGGGAATCGCAGATAAAGTGAGAACTTTGGACACGTCCTCGGAAGTGTAGTTCTGTGTGATCTTTGCGATCGCCGCATGGAGCTCTTGTTTATCCTTTCTGCGTCCCTCATTTGTGGTGAACCGTTCTTCACCCAGCGAAGCAAACATCGATTGTTGGACAAACCGGCTCCATTGGGCATCGCTGCCAATGGCCAAAAAGATGAAGCCGTCTTTTGTGGCATAGGCATTGACAGGGATGAATTGACGGTGCTCGTTGCCGGAACGTTTCAACTCTGAGGGTGGGCTCCCCAACTCGAGCATGGGAAGAAAGGTGTGCAGCCAAGAAACGGCCACCTGGGCCATCGAGATGTCGATCTGTTTGCCTTGGCCTGTCTCTTGGCGTTCCATCAGAGCCAGTATGATCTGGATAAAAGCCTCGTCCCCGGCTTTGAGGTCTACGAGAGGAGGCCCGCATTGGAGCGGGGGACCATCAGCATGGCCTGTAAGGTCCATGTACCCACAAAGGGCCTGCAATACAGGGTCATATCCAGGCACATCAGGGTAGGCCAATCCCATGGCAGAGATGCTGCACCAGATGAGGTCCTCTTTCTCTTTCCGTAGGGTTTCGTAGTCGATGCCCAATCGTGTGTGTCTTGCCGGCATGGTGTTTGTGCAGAACACATCGACCTTGAGTCCTTGGATCAGGTGTTTCATCAACTGCTGCCCTTCTTCCCGCTTGAGGTCGATGGCTATAGCCTCTTTTCCCAGGTTCGGGGCCACAAAATAGCTGTGGCGATCCTCGCCTGCAGTTGGCCGGCCGATGTACCGGTTGGGGTCTCCTCTGGACTTTCGGCCTGGCACTGGAGTGGGCTCCAGCTTGATGATCCGCCAGCCCAGATGTTTGAAACGGAGTGTGGCATAAGTCATGGTGAGGGCCTGCTCCACACTGAGCACGACTTGGGGTCTCAAACTCTTCCTCCCTCCTTAAAAAACTGTCTGCGGTTTCTCAAGTTGCGGCTGTGATTTTCCGCTAATGAACTTATATCTTAGCGATAATTTGAAGTCAAGTTGAAACAACACCCCATGCAAATTCGATAGAATTCAATTTCTCTGATCATCCAATCAATGGTCACATTCTTCCTAATCGCCTTATCCAACCGGCGCGCTTCGAAATTATGCTGGCAAACATTGCTCACGGTTGTCCATGAAATCAACGGTTGCCCGGTCATAGCGGCTCAGTTCCTTCGTTCAGAATGGAAAGATAGCGGTCGTGCGCGAACACGCGGTTGCGTTGCTGCCCGGTAAGCTCTCTCGCAATGCCAAGTTTGATGAGGGCATTCATGCCTTTTGCCGCAGCAGGAAACGAAATGTGCGTGCGGCTGCATACTTCCTTCAAGGTCAGGATGGGGCGTGCAAGCAAGGCATCGAAGATGCACAATACAGTGGCTGCGATCCGTCCGAGCTCCTGGATGCGGAAAGCATTCTCCTTGAATAATTTGACGAGGCGTTGGGCGGTCTGCACAGCGCCGGTCGCCGTCTGTTCCACACCCTCCAGAAAGAACTCGAGCCAGGCTTCCCAATCACCGTCTGAACGCACAAGATCGAGCAGGCGGTAATACTCAACCCGGTGCTGTTTGAAATATAGGCTCAAGTAGAGCAATGGCTGCGAGAGCACCCCGCTATGATGAAGCAGCAGCGCGATGAGCAGACGGCCGATGCGGCCGTTGCCGTCAAGAAACGGGTGGATTGTCTCAAACTGCACGTGCGCCAGAGCCGCTTTAACTAATGTGGGATAAGGTATGTCTTCGTCATGAATGAACCGCTCGAATTGAGCCATGCAGTCTTCGACATGTGTCGGCGGCGGCGGAACAAAATGAGCGTTACCGGGCCGGGTTCCACCGATCCAGTTTTGAGAGCGGCGGAATTCGCCTGGTGGTTTTTCACTGCCTCGCCCACGGGAGAGCAGCTTTTCGTGCATTTCCCGGATAAGCCGGTTGGAGAGCGGGAAACCTTCGTGCAGCCGTGCAACGCCGTGTTCCAGGGCTGCGACATAATTGGAGACCTCCACAACATCATCAAAAGGTACTCCAGGTGCTTGATCAAGCTCAAACAGCAGCAGGTCTGAGAGAGAAGATTGCGTGCCTTCGATCTGTGAGGACAGCACTGCTTCACGACGGACATAAGCATAAAGGAAGAGATTCGGGTCGGGAAGCAAAAGTGTTATGCTATCCAGTCTGCCCAAGGCCAGGGTTGCTCGTTCCAGCAGACGCTGACGCGAGTTGGTGAGTTCAAGCGGCAGATGGGGTGGCAGAGGATCAGGGATGAAGGCCCGGACTACCTCGCCCCCAACATTGGACGCTTCATATCGTCCCGAAATTCCGCGTTTCATCTCCTCACTCGCTGTTTAATGATCGTTAAATAATGATTCCGCTTATTAAATGATAAGGCATTTTCGTTTAATAAGCAATCTTTTTTAAAGCAATCTGCCATACCTTGAAACCTTCCTTATCTTCCTCAATTACCCTCCACTGACATCCTGAAAGAAGAGTATCACATCCAAAACGACAAGGTCAACGGCTGGAAAAGAGTAATGGATCAACCGAAACCTCCAAACCATCCCCTTTAAGATAGACTCCACTCTCGAATCAGCACAAAGCAGATGAGGAGAGAAGGGAGTATTTCTGATGATTGTTATTCGCGAATTGTTGCGCTTTTGTGGCCATTGACCACGCTGTTTTAGCTGTGATACTCTCATCCCGGATATCAACGAACAGTAATCGTGAAAAATAAGGATACAGACGAATGACTCCCCAACTTCCTTGCAAAATCGATTGAATTCAATATAATTTTTCTATACTCTCTACCAAAGTAAACATGATGGATCTAATCCGAGTTCAGAGATCAACGTCAAAACACCGTTTTATTCGATAATATATATCAGTGAAGGAGTTTCAGGATGTTACCTGGTGAGAAGAAGTATCCACACATATTTAGTCCGATCCAGATCGGAAAACTCTGGGCCAAAAACCGGATCAAGTATGCCTCCACCGAAACGAATTACAACTATAGTGACGGGTTTGTGTCGGAGAAAGAGCTGGCGTATATCGAGGCCCATGCTCGGGGCGGTTCCGGGATCGTGACGACCCAGGGTGCCTATACGGACCCGCGCGGAGAAGGACAGGGATATGTCGGCATGATGGGCATCTGGGATGATAAATTTATCCCGGGATTGAAGAAAATGGCGGATGTGATCCATAAGGGTGACGCTCTTGCCTGTCTTCAATTGATGCACTGTGGACGTGTGGGAGGAATAAACCTGGATTATACCGTTGGCCCTTCCGTCATTCAACAGAGGTTACGCCGGTTCCGTCCTCCACGGAAGATGAGCATCCCCGAGGTCGAGGAGTGCATCCAAGAACACATAGACGGTGCTCGCAGGGCTGTCGAGGCTGGATATGACATCATCGAGATCTCCGGCATTGTGGGCTACTTGATCTCCAACTTTGTCTCATCTTACACGAATTGGCGGAGTGATGAGTATGGGGGTGATATCCACGGGCGATGCGCTTTCATGCGAAAGATCGTCGAAGGGGTCCGTGAGGAAGTGGGTCCGGATATCGCCGTAGGTATCCGCCTCTGTGGGTGGGAGATGCTGGATGACCGAGGAGGCAACACAGAGGACGAGAGCATGGAGTCGCTCAAGATCGCCGAGGCCGCTGGGTGTGACTACCTCAGTGTGACCGTGGGCTGGCAGGAATCCCTTGGCTCCGTCATCTCCAGGGATATCCCGATGGGCAAATGGCTCTACGTGGTAGAGCGCACAAAAAAGGCTCTGAATATTCCGATCAGCATGGCCTATCGTCTTTTTGTCCCTGAGATCCCTGAGAAAGCTATTGCCGAGGGCAAACTGGATATCTGGGAGATGTGCCGCCCGCAGATCGCCGACCCGGCCCTTCCTAACAAGATCATGTGGGACAAACAGGAAGACATCATCCCCTGCATCGCTTGTCAGGTCTGTCTGGCTCGGCTTTTCCGGGATGCACCGGTCACGTGTACGGTTCGTCCCTCATGCAGTCATGA
>JAGLRY010000057.1 GCA_023135995.1 Candidatus Aminicenantota bacterium
TTTGGCTTGGATGTCAATCCTTCCTACATCTGGCGATACAGACTGAGGCTGAAAAAGGCAAATGTCCAACAGTTGACCTATGGAGAGGTGAAGGAGATCTCAGACGATGGTGTCATTGCCGACTGGATGATCTATAACAGGAAAACCCGGGAGAAAACACCGTTCAAGGGTCAAACTGTACCAGCTGATACTGTGATATTGGCACAACTTGTTCCCAATACAGAACTGGGTTACGGAATCTACAAAGGTGATGTTGCAAAGATAGGTGACTGTGTTCTCGTCCGGCGCGGCATCGATGCCATCCAGGACGGCTATCGCCTGGGAATGAGATTTTAGAGGAGAGAACAATGATACACAATAAGATTTCAAGCGCAAAACCCCAGATTCCGGGCACAAAGATGAGCGTTTATCCCCATTCCGGGACCAGCCACATGGCACTCTATCCGTGGATCGATGCCTATCGGTGTACGGGATGTGGAGCCTGTGCACGAGCTTGTCCTCCGGATATCATCGGGATGTACAAAGGGAAAGCTGTCATCATCCTCGACCTGTGCCTCCAGTGCGGAGAGTGTTTTGAAGCCTGTCCTGTGGAGGGCGCTATCCTCTTTAAGCTGCCTCCGGGAGGGCCGGAATCTGGGAACACACCTTTTATTTCAAAAATATAAAGATGTTTCATAGATTTTAGGATTATTATATCGATCTGGAATGTTTCATAGATTTTCCATTATTGTAGAGGAGGAAACAAAGTGCCAGAAAAAGTAAAAACTAACTATGTGGACCATATCTGCATTGCTGTCAATGACGTGAAAAAAGCGGAAAAGGATTATGTCGATGCCTTTGGTTGGGAAGTGGACTACCGCTATGTGGACGAGCCGGAGAAGATCAGGGTCACCGGTTTTATGGTGGGCCCCACGGCCATCGAGGTCATGGAAGACCTGGACGGCACCGGTGAAGTGGCCAAGTTCATCCGGAAGCGCGGTGAAGGCGTGATGCTCATCAGCTACAACGTGGACAACTGCGGAGAAGCCCTCGATAAACTGAAAGCCAACAAGGTAAAGCTCATCGACCAGCAACCAAGACTCTTTGCCGAATATAACAGGAACTTCGCCTTTATCCACCCGGCACCTATGCACGGCATCCTGACCGAGATCATCGACGGAAAATACGAGAAGTAACAATAAGCACAAGACTCTTCAATTAAGTTCGAAAACGGTTCTCAAAGATTGTAATGGAACATGGATATTGATAGGATGTGATTGCATTTAAAATTCAGAATAGCATTGATAAAATTTGAGAGGGAGCGGAAAAGGAACTCATCGGTTTTAAATAGTTTTAATGAAGCCTTTGTTTAGGGGCGAAAAAATGAAAGTCATCAATTTGGAAGACCATCAGAAAGAATTGTATTTTTGTTGTCTTGAAGATTGGTCAGACGAAATGAAAGAGGCTGGGGACCACAAAGAAATTTGGTATGAAAAAATGAAGGACAAGGGTCTGAGGGTGAAGCTCTCAGCCGATGATGAGGGTAAAATTGGGGGAATGATCCAGTACATTCCGATCGAACACTCGTTTGCAGAAGGAAAGGATCTGTATTTTGTGCTCTGCATCTGGGTTCATGGTTACAAAAAAGGAAGAGAAAATTTTCAGAAAAAGGGAATGGGGAAAGCCCTGCTCCGGGCTGTTGAGGCCGATGTGAAAGATATTGGAGCAAAAGGTTTGGTCGTTTGGGGAGTGCCCTTGCCTGTATTCATGAGGGCTTCCTGGTTTAAGAAGCAAGGCTATACTGTCGTTGATAAACAAGGATTTCTGGGACAGGTCCTTTTGTGGAAACCCTTCGCAGATGATGCTGTTCCTCCAAAATGGATTGCGGAAAAGAAAAGACCGGAACCGGCAAGTGGCAAAGTTACTGTGACGGTTTTGAATAACGGATGGTGCCCGGCCCAGAATATTGTTTTTGAACGGGCCAAGAGAGCTGCCTCAGAATTTGGAGAGAAAGTGGAATTTCAAGAGATCGACACTTTCGATAGGGAGGTATTGTTGGAGTGGGGTGCAGCAGACGTGTTGTATATCAATGATAAGCCGATGCGCACAGGACCACCTCCTTCCTATAAAAAAATAAAGAAGCGTATCGCAAGAAATGTGAAGAAACTCTAGGCAAAAGAACCTTGGTTTCTCAAAAATTTGAAATAAATGCTTTCAGATAATTTTGAAGTACACATTTAGCTTGTGGACTTGCGTATCGACTTTCGGGGTGAAATTGTGTGGCGACAATCTTTCCAGTCCGAATAATTTCGATGCCGTCTTTGCTCTTTGCTAGTATCCTCCCTTTGCCCAGATTTTCCTTTCCCGAAAAAGGCACCGAATAATTATGGTATTGTTTTGTTATAAATGAAACACCTTCCGATCCAATATTTTGGAAAACTGAATCATCTATCAGAATATCGATGGAAACATCCTTATCCCATGAGCCTTTATTAACTAATTTTCCATCTTTAGAATCTAATAGAAATGCCAAAAGCTGAAGGCCAAAACATACACCGAATGCATGTTTATCTTGTTTCATTATGATTTTTAAAAGCGTGGAAACATCCTGAACTTCTGGGGAGTCAGGGAGGAAAGTAGAACTTCCCGAAATAATCAATAAGTCGAATCCCTCAAATTGCGAGTTGATAATATCTTGTAGATTATCATGATTCCTTTTGATAATAGAATGAGGGATTTCTTTTTTGGTGAGAAAAGAACTTACAAATTCGCATAAACCGTCGTAAAGGTTAGATTGGCAATTTACTATCAGAAGTTTTGTCTTATATTCTTGTAATGTCTTTGAGGAATAATGTTTGTATTGAAAAAAGCTTTCGTTTACGAATATATGCGGGAAAATATTTACTTTAAAGATTGCTGATATGAGAAAAATAGTAAGTAAGCTAATTGATAATTTGTTCTTTATCATTTCACCTAGACTATTCATAAAAAATGTCGATTATAAATGAAAATCGCATAGAAAATGCAGTGCCCAAATGAGTATTCCGAAAAAACAATGTAACATTCTGATATTGCTTCAGTTATGATGAGCATCGACATTTTTTATGAATAATTCAGGATAGATTATATGATATCTGTATATTACTTTGATTTGGCTGATTATTTCAATGATCATCACGTTCTCGATGTTTCAACCTGGATTATTCACGAGTCGAGGTTGCCGTAGCTGTGAGGAAGCGGCCCATGAAGCTGTAGATGTCTACCGCGAATGGGCAGCAACGAAACAGATGCGGTAAGATCGGCTCGCCCGAAGGGTAAAGAATGCCGACATAAAATGAGAAATATGTATGGGAAGTGTGTTTAATGTCCTGCTTCAGCAAATCCATTGTAACTGGCACTTATGAAAAGAGATAGATATTGGTGTCGGCATAATTTATGAATAATTCAGGTTAATTATTCCTAGGTTCGAATTGAAAGATTGAAGCAGGAAAAATCATGTTGTATAATTTAACTCAAGAATATAAATTGGGAAAATGAACGATACTTCGAGTGAAAAAAGAATCCGGGTTGTGATCGCCAAGCCCGGCCTCGATGGGCACGACACCGGAGCCAAGGTTGTGGCCCATGCTCTCAAAGATGCGGGCATGGAGGTGATATACACGGGTTTACACCGATCCATAGAGGATATTGTCAAAACGGCCTTGGAAGAGGACGCGGATGTCATCGGCATGTCCATCTATTCGGGGGCACATCTTCCCTTGAGCAAAAAATTGATGGACCAGCTCAAAGACAAAGGTCTCTCGGAGAAGCTTGTTTTGATCGGGGGCAATATTCCTCAAAGAGATATCAAAACCTTGAGTGACTATGGAGTGGCCGGTGTTTTTTCCACAGGCTCCAGGCTGGAGGAGATCGTCAAGTTTATTAAGGAGAGGACTAAAGCGTGAAAGGGTGAGTGCTTAGCCATAAGATTGAATGGGGAAAATGAAGGGTAAAAGAAAGATCAAGAGGTGCCAAGAGCGAATGGAAGGTGATAGAGAAAAAGAGGGAGTGAAGGAGAAGAAGAAATCGGAGAGATCTGACGAACTGGCTGATGTCACTCTCGAATCTGGCATCAAAGTCAAACCTGTTTATGGGCCTGATGACACCAAAGACATAAATTTTGATCAAGAGATCGGGCAGCCCGGCCAATTCCCCTTCACTCGAGGGATCCATCCGTTCATGTACCGGAAGCGTCCCTGGACCATGCGTCAGTATTCCGGGTTTGGAACCGCCAAAGAAACGAACGAACGGTTCAAATGGCTCCTTGAACAGGGGCAGACGGCCCTCAATGTTGCGTTTGACCTTCCCACACAAATGGGATTGGATTCCGATGACCCCATGGCCGAGGAAGAGGTAGGCCGGGTCGGGATGGCGATTGACACGCTCGAAGATTTGGAGGAGGCGTTTGTCGATATCCCCATCGACAGGATCAGCACGTCCCTCACGATCAATCCAGTGGCTTCCGTGATGTTGGCCATGTATCTTGTTGTTGCAGAAAAACAGGGGATCCCATGGGAAAAGGTGAGGGGAACGACCCAGAACGACATCCTGAAGGAGTACATCGGACGGGGAACATGGATCTTCCCTGTCGCACCTTCCATCCGGCTCATCGGAGATATGGTCGAGTTCTGTTCGGAGCATGTCCCTAAATTCAATCCGTTCAGTGTCTGCGGCTACCACATCCGGGAATCCGGGGCCACTCCTGTGCAGGAAATGGCCTATGCTTTTGAGATCGCCATCACGTATATCGATGAAGTTCTGAGCCGTGGGCTCGATATCGATAGCTTTGCCGGCAGGATCGCCTTCAACTTCGACATCCATGGAAATCTGTGGGAACAGGTGGCCAAATTCAGGGCGGGCCGAAGGCTCTGGGCGAAGATCTTAAAGGAACGTTTCGGAGCTCAAAATCCTCGTTCCATGCTTTTGAGAATGATCGCTGGGGGTGGAGGTGGTGGATTGACCGTCCAGCAGCCAGAGAGTAACATCGTGCGCGGTGCTTATTATGCCCTGATCTCCGCGCTCTCGGGGACCCAGACCATGGCTCTCTGCTCTTATGATGAGGCGTACACCATCCCATCCAAAAAGGCGGCACTGATCAGCTTGAGAACAATGCAGATCCTTGCCGATGAGATGGGCCTCACGGATACGGTCGATCCCTTGGGAGGCTCATACTATATCGAATGGCTCACAAAGAAGATGGAGCAAAAGATCATCGAATGCATGAAACAGGTGGAAGACTTCGGAGGCATGATCAAGGCCGTGGAATCCGGATATATTCAGGGGGAAGTGAGCCGGCAGGCGTATATTCGAGAAAAAAAGATCCAATCAGGAGAGATCCCGAAGATCGGTGTCAATAAGTACGTGATGGAGGAAGAGATAGCCGATGTGGAGCTCCATCCCTTTAATCCTCAAGTCACCTCAGAGCAGAAGAGAAAGCTCGATGAGATAAAGGCGAAACGGAATGCGAGTGATGTCCATGAGGCTCTGCAAGGCTTGAGAGTGGCGGCGGAGTCACAAGATAACGTGATGCCGCATCTTCTGCAAGCCGTGAAGAGTGATGCGACACTGGGCGAGATCACACAAGTTTTTAAGGGTGTCTTCGGCGAATTCAAAGAACCCGTGGGACTATGACAGAATACAGGATAGGCATTGATGTGGGGGGGACTTTTACTGATTTTCTCCTGACTTCAAAGGATGGAAGCTCTGAGATCTTCAAGGTTTTATCCACACCCAAGGATCCGTCGATCGGCCTGATGAACGGGCTTTTGGAGATGGCTGAGGCCAAAGATGTGTCCTTACAGGATTTTATAAAAGACATCACGACCATGGTCCATGGAACCACAGTGACAACAAATGCGGTTTTGACGCGCAGAGGTGCTAAGACAGGACTTCTAACGACCCAGGGACTGAGAGATGCCCTGGAGATGCGCAGGGGAATAAGAGAGGAACAGTACAACAACCGTTACACCAACGTAGAGCCGCTTGTCCCAAGATATCTGCGCTATCCCGTAGAGGAACGGCTCGACTACAAGGGGGATGTTCTCACAGAGATCAAAGAGGCGGACGTGAGTGCTGCTGTCGAGCTTTTTCAGGACGAAGATGTTGAGGCCATCGCTATCTGTTTCATGAATTCCTTTGCCAATGGCTCTCATGAGACTGTCGCCGCAAAGATTTTCACAGAAAAAATGCCCGATGCCTATCTGACGGTGTCGTCAGAGTTTTTGCCCAGTATCCGGTTTTACGACCGGATTTCCACGACTGTGCTCAACTCCTATGTCGGACCGATTTTGAGGAGTTATCTGAGAAGCCTCATTCAGAAATTAAAGGATATCGGATACGATGGAGTTCTTCTCATCATGCAGTCCAATGGGGGTGTGGTCTCCCCGGAAAGCGCTATCGACAGCGCAGCCGTCACCCTGCTCTCAGGGCCCGCCGCTGGACCCATGGCGGGCATCGAGTACACATCCATCCAGGGCTATGAGGACTGTATCACCATCGATATGGGGGGGACAAGCTTTGATGCGGCGCTCATCAAGGATCAAACACCCCTTGTGACCACAGAGGGAGAGATCAACCGTCTGAGAATAGCGCTCCCCATGTTGGGCATCAACACCATTGGCGCTGGCGGGGGGAGCATCGGTTGGGTGGATGAGGGGGGGCTCTTGCGTATGGGTCCACAGAGTGCGGGATCCAACCCGGGACCCGCCTGTTATGACCTTGGCGGAGAGCTCCCGACCTGTACGGATGCAGACCTCGTTCTGGGATATCTGAATAAGGATTTTTTTGCCGGCGGAAAGATACGGCTCGATTATGATTGTGCTGTCCGTGCGATCACGGATAAGATCGCCGAACCGCTGGGAATGGATGTGGTTGAGGCCGCGGCGGGCATGTACCGGGTGATAAACGTCAACATGGCCTCGGGTGTCCGCGAAGTGAGCGTGAAGCGCGGACACGACCCGAGAGAATTTCCCCTTGTCGTGGCTGGAGGTGCGGGCCCGGTTCATGCGTGTATGATCGCTCAGGAACTGGAGATCCCGGTCATGATCATCCCCAAGGAATCATCCATCTTTTGTGCAGCCGGCATGCTGATGTCGGATTTGAAGCACGACTTTGTAAGAACGTATTCGACACCGCTCCATGGAATGGATGTCGAAAAATTCAGAACATTGTTCAATGATATGGAGAAAGAGGCCACCGAGCTCCTCAAATCAGAACACATCCCGGAGAGTGCGATCCGACACATCTACTCTCTGGACATGAGGTATGTCAAGCAGTATCACGAAGTGAATGTGGAGATAACAAAAGAGACGCTGACAAAGGGCGATCTGGCGTCCATCGCACGCAGTTTTCACCCCGAACACAACAGGCTCTTTGGCTACTCGCTGGAGGAAGAGAAGACGCCTATCGAATTGATCAACTTGAGACTTCTG
>JAGLRY010000058.1 GCA_023135995.1 Candidatus Aminicenantota bacterium
TACCCGGGAATACTTGGATCCGGTCCGTTTTCTCTCGAATCGGTCATCGGGGAAAATGGGCTATGCGATCGCAGAAGAGGCGCTCAAGCGCGGAGCCGATGTCACTCTTTTATCCGGTCCCACACACATCTCTCCCCCTCAAGGTGCGAAACTGGTGATGGTCCAGACCACTGATGAGATGGCAGATCAGACCTTCCAGCACTTTGAAAACACAGATGTCGTTTTAATGGCGGCAGCTGTATCTGATATCACATTCAAAGACACGGCCCCACAGAAGATGAAAAAAAAGAGACTCTCACAAGACGTTAAGCTCATCCAGACTCAAGATATTCTCAAAAAGCTCGGGGAGAAAAAAGGAGACAAAATCCTCATCGGTTTTGCTGCTGAGACAGAAAACATTAGGGATAATTCTCTCCAGAAGATCAAAGATAAAAACCTCGATTTTATCGTGGCCAACAATGTTGCTGATGAGACGATCGGTTTTGAATCGGATTTTAATCAAGTGATTTTTGTTTTCCCAGACGGACAGATCACCCGCACGGAAAGGATGAGCAAGATGGATATCAGTCAGCTTATTTGGGATAGAGTAGAGGATCTCCTTGGACAGAAAAACTGACCGATTTCTTGCTGATATCGAGGAGAGTTTGCTCTTTTTCTCCGAAATCGGAGCCCGCTTTCTGCTTAAGGAGGCTTCCCCTCCCTCGGTCGAAGAGAGAATCCTCATCTGTCAGAAATGTCCCCTTGCATCAACGCGGACAAAGGCTGTACCTGGGGAGGGGAGTGCCGATGCGGATCTGATGTTTATCGGAGAGGCTCCAGGACGGGATGAGGATATCCAGGGGAGACCCTTTGTCGGTCGGGCAGGACAGCTCCTTACAAAGATCATCCAAGCCATGAATTACAGGCGGGAAGATGTCTATATTACCAATATTGTGAAGTGTAGACCACCGAACAACAGGGAGCCGAAGCGAGAGGAAACAGAAGAGTGCAAAGGTTATCTTTTTGAGCAGATAGCGAATATACAGCCTAAGATTATCGTCACTTTGGGGAATGTTCCGACTCACTTCTTTATCCCGAGCAAGTCAGGAGTCACAATCTTGCGCGGAACATTCCACCCATTCGAGGATATCCTGGTGATGCCCACCTTCCACCCCTCCTATCTTGTCAGGAATGAAACCAACAGACTGCTGAAGAAAATGGTTTGGGAAGACATGAAAAAGGTGATGGCCTATCTGGGCAAAACATGACCTTATTCGCTGAAGTCATTCTTTCTCTTCCGCTGGATAAAAATTTCCTCTATATCATTCCAGATTCTCAGAAGGACCTTGTGAGAGTGGGGTCAAGGGTTCTTGTCCCTTTCAAGGAGCGGGAACGCACAGGGATCGTCATCAAGCTCAAACAGAGAGGTATCCCCAAGGGCTTGAAACTCAAAGAGATTCATGCTGTGCTGGATAAAACTCCTCTTTTATCGACAGACTTTCTGTCCTTCACAAAAAAACTGAGCGCCTATTATTATTCATCGTGGGGTGAGTTGCTCCAGGCGTCTCTTCCCCCCTCTTTTGTGCCTAAAACACGAACAACGTTGTCACTCACAGATAAAGGGCAGAAAGCTCTCGATGAGGAGACACTCTCTGACCGTGAGAGGGATGTTTTGCTCTTCTTAAGAAAACACCCTTACAGCGATATCTACCTGAAACGGAAACTCAAAATGACAAGCCTTTCTTCAGTCCTTTCCCAACTTGAGAGCAAAGAGTTCATTCATGTCAAGAAAGAAGTGAAGACAGAAAGCCTGGAGAGGAAAAGACCTTTGAGGCTGGAACCTACACAATTGGAGATAGATTTTTCCCTGGATGAGGACTCTTATCAAGCCGCAAACCGGATCGTGACCCGCTGGGATGGCAAAACGTTTTTATCTTATTTTCTATTCGGGCCCTCGGAAAAAAGGGAGGCTGTTTATTTTTATCTGATAAAGAGGGCTCTTACCTTGAGAAAGAAGGTCTTGTACCTTGTCCCTGAGATCGCGGCAACCCACAGTCTCGTCGAAAAATTCCAGAAGCGATTCGGCGAACATGCAGCTCTTCTCCACAGCCGGATGTCGATCCGAACGAGAGAAGAGGAATGGTCGAAGATTCGCTCGGGCCGGGTGGATATTGTTGTGGGGCCCCGCTCTGCAGTTCTTTCTCCAGCAGAGGACCTCGGACTTGTGATCGTGGATGAAGAACAGGATGAGTCCTACCTCCAGAGGGAGAATCCGTCTTATGCCCCTCTACGCGCATCATAAGACGGATTCTCCCTCTGGAG
>JAGLRY010000059.1 GCA_023135995.1 Candidatus Aminicenantota bacterium
TCACCTTTGAATTCCTCCCAACAGGTGATTGACGACTTTTAGGAGATTTGACACCATGTTGGCAACATCGATGAAAAGACACCATTTACCAGGAGAAAAAAGTATTATTTTAATTTGACAAAGCCAATGAATTTTGATAATACCATTAACACGTCGACAAGCATTATTAGCTATGCTCTTTGTAACATGGAAAGGAAAGCCGTATACCCTGGTTCTTTCGATCCTATTACCAATGGTCATGTTGACATTATTGAAAGGGGGCTTAATATTTTCGATCGGATTATTGTGGCCGTTCTAGAAAATCCCAAAAAACAGCCTCTATTTTCGACTAAAGAAAGAGTAAGAATGATTCAGGAGATCTTTTCCGATCAAAAAAGAATCGAAGTCCAATCGTTTGATGGGCTTCTCGTGGACTTTGTGAGAGAAAACAACGCCACAATCGTCATTAGAGGGCTTCGTGCTATTTCTGATTTCGAGTATGAATTTCAGATGACACTCATGAACAGAAAACTGAATCCAGATATCGAAACTCTTTTTATGATGCCCAACATCAGCTACTCTTTCCTCAGCTCGAACCTTGTGAAGGAAGTCTCCATGCTTGGCGGAAACCTGACGGATCTGGTTCCCACAGAGGTGGAGAAAAAATTAAAGAAAAGTATTCAAAGAACCCATTTATGAAAAATTTAAAAAGAGGAAAAAAATGTTTGGATTAGGACGTGACAAAGAATTGGTTGGGGTAGACATCGGTTCCTATTCCGTCAAGGCTGTCGAACTCAAAGCAAAGAAACAAGAAGGAGAAACGCAGTACGACGTAAAAAAGATCGGGTACGAGCTCCTTCCCCATGATGCTATTGTCGAAGGGACGATCATCGATTCTGCCGCAGTCGTTGAAACCATCAAAATGGTTTTCGATGAAAACAAGATCGCGAACAAAAACGTAATCATTTCGATTTCCGGGAACTCTGTCATCATCAAGAAAATCACCCTCCCCGCTATGGAAACGGAAGAATTGGCCGAATCCATCATATGGGAGGCGAAGCATAACATCCCCTACCCCTACGAAGAAACAAATGTGGATTATGCCATTTTGAAACCCCCTCCACATGCCGATGAGAAGAACTTGGACATCCTTCTTGTAGCAGCCAAAAAAGATAAAATCGCAAACTACAGCAACGTCATCTCTCAAGCCAGAAAAAATCTTGACGCTATCGAAGTGGACGTGTTCGCCCTGCAGAACGCCTTGGAGTACAACTACCCAGAAATCATCAACGAAAAAACGATGGCGATGATCAATCTTGGAGCCAACATCACCAATGTTATCATCATCGATAGGGGAAATCCCCAACTGTTTCGGGACCTATCAATCGGTGGATCATTCTTCACGGAAAACCTGAGCAAAGACCTCAACATCAGTTTCGATGATGCGGAGAAGGTACTAAAAGGATTGCCCGTGAAGGATATTCAACCCGAACAGTTGCAGACCGTTTTGGACATGAACATGCAGAACCTTCTTGAAGAGATCGAAAAAACCTTCTCATTCTACGAAGCAGGCGAGAAAAAAGATAAAAAGATCGAACACATTTTCCTTAGCGGGGGACTCTCCAAGCTTAAAGATCTATCGAGTAGTTTTGAACAAAAATTTAACATAAAAACTGAAATCTTCAATCCGTTCCGCAGAATTTCTTATGATGATAAGAAATTCGATAACATCTATTTCGAGGAAATGGCCGCTCTTTTTGGAGTCGCCACTGGCCTCGCAACAAGAAAAATGGACAGATAAGCCATGATCAGGATAAACTTACTCAAACCTGAAAGAAAAGAAATTAGAGAGACAACTGTCGCCCCTACTCCGGAATTTAAGGAGAGAAGACGGCAATCGATCGCGGGCGTTGTAGTGCTCCTGGCACTCGTCGCAATTGTTGTTCTTTTCTTCTATCAAAGAGACGCTCTGACAAAAGAGAATAACCTTTTAAGGGACGTACAGGCGGAGAAAAAAAGTCTTCAAGACGTCGTTGTCAAACTCGATGAGCTGGAAAAGCAGAGAAATCTCTTTAAGAGAAAAATCAGAGTGATAACTCAGCTGCAATCTCGACAAGAAAACGCCGTTATCATCATGGATGAGCTCAGCAAACACCTGCCCAATTGGGTTTGGCTGACCGAACTGGGCTTCTCAGCTCAGGAAGTACGAGTGAAAGGGAGAGCGGTCTCCAATAATCTCATTGCCGATTATATCTTCAATCTCGAAGAGAGCCCCTACTTCCGCAACGTCAACCTCATTTCCTCCACACAAAGACGAGTGAGAAACAACCAGTATCTGGAATTCTCTCTCACGGCGATATTCGTAGGGCCTTCGCTCACAAGCCCTGTTTCTGAAGAACCAACAGAAGGGGAGAAAAAATGAAAGATTGGCCGTGGTATGGATATGTTCTTTTGGCGCTGATCATCTTTGGGCTCTTTTATTTCCTGTATTACAAAGGGAAAAACGAAGAGCTTCAGGCTGTTCGCGAGGAAAGAATAAAGACAGAAGCAGAAATAGTGGGACTCAGAGCAAAGAAAGCACAGATGGACCAGATCGAAAAAGAGATCGATGAGATGAAGGTGACCTTAAGCCAGCTGGAAACCATAATCCCCTTGAGAGAAGAGATCAGCGATATTCTCAGAAAGATCCAGCAGTTAGCCTGGGATTCGAGGTTAAACATCGAAAAATTTATCCCGAAAGCCGATGTGGACAAAGAATTCTACTATGAAAAACCTATTTCTATCGAGATAACCGGCAACTACCATAACCTTGCTTTATTCTTCGATAGACTGAGTAACTTTTCTCGCCTCTACAACATCGAAGATTTTACAATAAAATCTCTGAGAGACCAAACTGATGCGTCGACGATCTCAGCACAATCTATGGCTACCACATATATTTTTAAAGAAGAAGTTCCAGCAGAGGAAGAAGAGCAAACAACAACAGGAGCACAAAAATGAAAAAAATCGTCATGCTATTTTTAGCCATCGGGTTAGTCCTGTGGAGTCTTCAACCCCTGACAGCACAGGAAGAAAAACAGGAACCTCCTGCCAAACCACCTGAAGAGATCTTCGAGAAACAAGCACCAACATACAACTCAGAAGGCAGAAGAGACCCCTTCAAAGACCTCCTCTCAGGAAGAGATGTTGAAGAGAGAGGAAAAGACGAAGGAGTGACTTCATACATGATCGACGATATTATTCTTATCGGTATTGTCAAGATCAAGTCAAAATATATCGCTATTATTAAAGGGCCCCAGGGATTCCCCTACAAAATCAAAGTTGGAGACAAATTCGCCAATGGGTTTGTTTTGACAATCAATGATTCCAAAGTCGTGTTTCGACAGACTAGAGGCAGGGGTGTGCCGTTAACAAGCCCAAGAGATATTACAAAAGAAATTAATCCAGAGGAGCGATAACATGAAAAGGAACAAATATTTCCAGGTACTCTCCTTTTTATGCGTCCTTACTCTCATAAGTGGTTATGCGAGTATCAATGATTCAGAAGTTGTCTTGAATAAGATCTCTGTTCATGCTGGCAAGCTCAACACAAAAGTCCTGCTGGAAACTCACTCTCCCCTCCCCGTTCTCAAATCCTACTATGCACCGGACCTTCCTTCGACAATTGTCGTGGACCTAAAATGCACGAATCAATTTCTAGAACCTCAAGTGGAGCTCGAAGATTCTGAACTCGTAAGGGACGTGACACTGGAAAAGGGAGAGGCGGAGAGCTTACGGCTTTTAATCGGATTGGAAGAAAAAGTCCCCTACAGGATCTACTCAAGCCAGAACACAACGATCGTAGAGTTGAACAAGCTACGCCATGTTCAAGGTGAATACATCCTTGATACAGAGAGCAGGGCGAATGCCATTCGATTGAGCGACGTGAACGTCTCAGAAGACGGACAAAAACTGAATGTCACCGCTAAACTGAGTGATGAAGCGTTTGCGCATGTGTTTGCCCTCAATAATCCGCTGCGTCTGGTCGTAGACCTCTATGACACGCTACTCACGAGCACAGCCTCAGATTATCCCATCTACAATAGTAGTGTAGTCAGAGTAAGGACCGCGCAGTTTCAAAACTCGGACACTCAGAAGATCACTCGCTTGGTTTTCGACCTCAGTGAACCGCAGTTCTACACAGTCAACACACAAGGGGGCGAATTCACGGTTACCTTCTACAATGATGCCGGTCCCGAGCTTGTGCAGAGTTTCAGTGAGCCTGAACCTGAAGTTCAGGAGCCTGCTCCCGTGGAACCAGAACCTGTAAAAACTCTAGAATTCGAGGAAGAAACTCCAGTTCATACAGCCGACTTATCCATCGAAGAAGCATCTATTCCAACAGTGGAGCAACCCTTTGCAGAAAAGCAAACCGAAATCGTAGCTGAGCCCGAAATGAACCCTGTTGAGGAACCAGAACCAGCCATAGAAACACTCAATGAGAAGACAGAGCTTGCCTATCACGCTGAGCCGAACGGGAATGGGTTAGCGTCTTACACACCCCAAGAGCAGCAATTCGCTTCTCAGATAGTGGCAGAGCAACGAGTCCAGTACACGGGAGAAATCCTCAGCCTCAAGTTTAAAGATGCAGACCTGAGGGATGTGATCCTCTATTTAGCCGATTTTGCTGGTTTGAACGTCGTTTTTGACCCAGAAGTCAGAGGCATGGTCACGGTCAGTCTCAAAGATACACCATGGGATCAAGCGCTGGATATCATCCTCAAAATCAATAAACTGGGAAAAACTCTCGAGGGGAATGTGCTTCGCATCGCTCCCACGGCAGTTCTGACTAGAGAAAAAGAAGAGGAACGAAGACTTCGGGAATCCCAGGTTCTAGCTGGGCCGATGGTCATAAAGACATTCACTCTCTCCTATTCAAGAGCATCAGACGTCGAGAGCCTCCTGAGAACCAAGATGTCAGAACGTGGGGAGATGATCGTGGATGACCGTACCAACACGCTCATCATAACCGAGGTCCGAGATAGGATGGAAGTCTTAGAGAGACTGATAAACGTTTTCGACACCGCAACTCCTCAGGTGTCGATCGAAGCACGGATCGTGGAAGCCACAACGACATTCATCAGGAACTTGGGTGTGCAGTGGGGATTTCGTGGGATCCGTGATCCTTTTTACGGCAACCAGACCTCCCTCCAGTTTCCAAACAGAGCACTGGTCGATGGAGCTATGATCCCTCAAGGAATCGTCACGAAAGGTGTCGGAGGTCCACTGGGAGGCTATGGAATCAATTTGCCCGCACCCGCTTTCACTACGGCTGTGGGGCTCTCCATGGCCAACGTCCTGGATACTTTCAGGATAGACATGGCCCTGACGGCCCTGGAAACCTCTGGTGAAGGCCGCATCATCTCATCTCCCAAAGTCACCACGCAGAACAACCAAGAGGCAGAGATCATCCAAGGTAGACAGATCCCTGTGCAGACAGTGGCAAACTTCACAGTGACAACACGGTATGTCAATGCAGCACTCGAACTGAGAGCCACACCTCAGATCACGGCAGAAGGAACCATCATCATGTACATCGAGATCAGGAATAATGCGGCTGATTTTGCCAACTTGGTCAACGGTATCCCTCCGATCACCACACAGAGCGCGACGACAACAGTTATGGTCCCCAACGGTGGAACTACGGTAATCGGCGGAATCTACAGGACAGAGGATTCGATTACTCGCGAAAAAGTTCCTTTACTCCATAAAATACCCATTCTGGGAAATCTCTTCAAGTCCTTCGCACGGACGAAGCAGACACGGGAACTCCTGATTTTTATAACTCCCAGAATAATCAGATAAGAGGGTGGAACAATGAAAAAACTAAAAACACTCTTTAAAATCCTGGCAATCCTTCCAGTTATCCTACTCTATATCGCATGCAATCCCATTGAAAACGACACCCAATCCGCAAGCATGCTCATAGTAGAGAACCTGATGGGCACTGACATGGAAGGAAATGAAGGCAACTTCCTCCAATCCGATGTGATTTTCCAGGATCCCGAGGATCCGGAAAAAACGGCGATCTATGCCGATTCTGCAGTCGTCACCTTCAGAGGACGGCTTCTCGACCCTAATTCCTTAACTGGCCCCTCATACTATAACGATATCACGGTCACACGCTACATTGTCTCCTACATTAGAGCTGATGGCAGAAACACCGAAGGCGTCGATGTCCCCTATTCCTTCGAAGGCAATCTCTCCTTCGTTGTGCCCATCGACAGCGCGAAAGATGCGACCTTTGTCATCGTGAGAGAAGTCTCCAAACTTGAACCCCCGTTGATCGGTTTGCATGAATGGCGGGACGCCGGTGTCATCGAAGCCACAGCAAAAGTGGACTTCTATGGGCAGGATCAGGTTGGCAATACGATCAAAGCCACCGGATATTTGACCATTTTCTTTGCAAACTATGCCAATGAATCCTCAGGGAGTTAAGGAGAAAACTGATGAAGTTAAAACATAGCCTACTCATCTTTTTACTAGTCGTGAGCTTAGTCTCTTTTTACTCATGCAGAAACAAAGTCGAAGAGCCTTCTCCTTTAGGTCCGTCGACATTTTCCATCCTGATGATCGCATCGGCCAGCCCGAATGTTCTTGTAGCAAGAGCCACTGGGGCACGGGATACAAGCAACATCACTGTCACCCTGACGACTTTTCAAGGTGTGCCCCTTGCCAACGAGACCATCATTTTCGATGTGTACGATACAAGCATCGGAAAACAATTGGAAAATTTTGGCTATTTCGAAGGCAATGAATCTGTCGCCGTCAAAAATACAGATTCGAATGGACGAGTTGTTATTAAGTACTACGGGCCTGTTTTTGAAGAAATTGTTTATTACTGGGAAGAAGCGAACCCCCCAACTACTGAAAGACCACTGTCTTACCCCCCGGAGACAGTATACATTCGGGCCTCCTTAGCGTGGCAAGGGAAAGAAATGATCAGCGAACTCACGCACATCCAAATCGTGAGTGAACTCCATAAGAAGATCAGACTACAAGCAGCTCCGAATGTGCTCTGGATTACATCTGGATCTCAAAAATCACGACAATC
>JAGLRY010000006.1 GCA_023135995.1 Candidatus Aminicenantota bacterium
TGTGTTGGCCCTGCTCTTACAGGGAGTGTCCGTTCGACCACCAATGCATGACCCAAGTCTCGCCTGAGATGGTCTATGAGGAGTGCCAAGAATTCCTGAAATGAAACGAAGAGCTATTTTCCTCGACAGAGATGGGACTTTAAACAAAGACGTGGGCTACCCCAATTCCTTTGAGGCTATCGAGGTCTACCCCTACAGCTATGAAGCGGTAAGGAACATAAACAACGCGGGATTCCTTGCCGTGGTCACGACGAACCAATCCGGGATAGGGAGAGGGCTTATCGAAGAAAAAAATCTGAGGGATATCCACCAAAGAATGCTCGATCTTTTCATCAAGAACAACGCTTGTCTGGACGGTTTCTACTACTGTCCTCATTACATAAATTCCGTAAATCCTAAATATAGAAAAGACTGCGCCTGCCGCAAACCCAATCCGGGGATGGCCCTGAAAGCGGCCGAGGAGCTCAACATCATGCTCAAGGGATCCTACATGGTCGGTGATAAAATGGAGGACATCCAATTCGGGTTGAACTTCGATGCCACTCCCGTGCTTCTCCTCACGGGGCATGGACAGAAGGCGCTCCGAAAGCTCTCAGAAAAGGGCCTGCAACCGGCCTATGTGGCTAAAGATCTGCTCGAAGCCATAGATTGGATTCTCAAGAACGAAAGTAACGCCTCTTTATCAGAATAAATCGGATGCATCTCCAAATTTGTGATCGCTTGAATACTCATTAACGTTTATAAGTGATCAGATTGTGTGGTGGAGAAAACCGTTTGAAGGTTGAGCGGCCATGGTTCCTTGACCGGAGGGAAAGGAGAGCGAGGCCTGAAACCGAGCCTATTTTTCCTCGGTGGGGAAAAATTGGCGTGTTTTCGAAATCACCAATATGATCATTCGGAACGTCTTTCGTCACGGAATTGGAGATGCTTTCGAAAAGACTTTACCTGTTTGAATGAGGCGATGAGGAGTCAATAAACCTGGATTCTGTGTCCTGAATTCTGTATTCTTGGTATTGTTAGAAAAATATGATTCGTTTCGAGAACATCCTGGAGAAAGTATCCTCATCCTATACGGATCAGGAAATCATGCGTCTCAAAAAAGCCTATGTGTTTGCCGCTCACGCGCACAAAGGCCAGATCCGCCGTTCTGGAGAGCCCTATCTCAGCCATCCACTGGAGGTCGCCAACATGCTGGCCGACATGAAAATGGATGCCACAACTCTTGTCGCTGGGATCCTGCATGACGTCCTAGAGGACACAGAAGTCACGGCCCCGGAGATAGAAAACAACTTCGGCAAAGAGGCCGCTCACCTGATCGAGGGCATAACCAAAATCAGCCTTATCGAAGTATCCTCACCAGAATCCCGGAAAGCCGAAAGCATCCGCAAAATCATCCTGGCCATGACAGATGATGTCCGGGTCATCTTTATTAAGCTCGCAGATCGAATCCACAACTTGAAAACACTCAAGTTTTTGCCAGAGAATAAGCAAAAACAGATCGCGCGGGAGACACTGGAGATCTACGCTCCTATAGCCAACCGGCTGGGGATGGGGAGGATCAAGGCTGAGCTCGAGGACCTCTCCTTCCGGTATGTCGATCCTGACAACTACTTCAAGATCGCGTCGCTCGTAGATCCCTTGAAGAAAAAAGCAGAAAAAGAGCTCAAGAACATCCAAAGAACTTTGGAACAGCTTATGGAAGAGCATCTGATCCCTGCAGAAATATTCTATAGGATCAAGCGCCCATACAGCATCTACAACAAGATGGGTAGCCGACATGTTCCCTTCGACCAGGTCTTTGATTTTATGGCTTTGAGGTTGATCTCGGATACGGCAAAAAATTGCTATGCAGCTCTCGGCATCGTGCACCAGAACTGGCCTCATATTCCCCACAGGTTCAGAGATTTTATCGCCATGCCTAAGCCGAATCTGTACCAGGCCCTGCACACGACGATCATTACAGAAAAAAAACAGACCATCGAAATCCAATTCCGCACTCAAGATATGCACGACCTGGCAGAAAACGGCATCTCTGCGCACTGGCGATACAAAGAGGCGGACCCCAAAGCCTTGATGAAAGAGGACAAAAGGCTCACCTGGTTGCGGGAGGCCATAGAGCTCTACAAAGAACAAAAAAGTCCCAGAGAATTTTTAAAGAGCTTGAAAACAGACCTCATCCCGGAAGAAGTCTATGTGTTCACACCCAAAGGGACGGTTATCACTCTTCCCTTGGGAGCAACCGTTCTCGATTTTGCTTTCCGTATTCATTCTGAGTTGGGCCTTCATGCCGGAGGCGCAAAGATCAACGCGAAACTGGCCCCTCTAAAAACCATCCTCAAACCCGGAGACATCGTAGAGATCCTGGAAGACCTGAATACAACCCCAAGCAGAGATTGGTTGAACGCGGCCTACACGTCAAAGGCCCGCCATCATATCAAACGCTGGCTCAACCAACAGGAGCGGATAAAAAACATCCAACTCGGGAAAAAAATGTGGGCCAAAGAATTGGGAAAATACACCCTTCCTCCTGGGGTGAAAAAAGGTCCTGCAATGTGGACGCGTATTTCTCAGGCTGTCCCGTTCAAAATGAAGAAGATGGATGACTTCTACGCCCTTTTGGGATTCGGAAAGATCGTCCCCAACAAACGACTGATGGAAAAAATCTTCCCAGAAATGGACCTGGCCGTAAAAAAAGAATCTCTTCTCGGAAGAGTTGTTACAAAAGTCAAGAAAAAACCGGAGGCTGTCATCCTTGTGAAAAACGAGAAAACGGCATCGACAAAACTCGCAAAATGCTGCAATCCCATAAAGGGAGAGCCTATCACCGGTTATATGACCTCAGGCAAAGGGATAACGGTCCATTCGCTCCGATGTCCTCTCGTCACAAAGGAAATTCTGGATCCACAACGAATGGTCGAAGCGTCTTGGGACAAGGCGATCAAAGGTGTTTATTTGGGAAAACTATTGATCAAAGGGGAGGATTCGCCAGGCGTCCTGGCAAGGCTCACGACAGTGATCGCTCAACAAGAGGGCAACATCACAAAAGCCGAAGTGGTCACGTTCCCTGACAAAAAGGGACAGATTAAATTCTCCCTCAATATCCAAGATGTCGAACACCTCGAAAAGATCATAGAGAAGATCTCTGCGATCAAAGAAATTTTTTCTGTCGAAAGAGTGTAGAGGCTAGAGGGTTTTTGTCACTTTGCCCGAACGAAGGCATCGTGTACACACCCAGATTTTTTTTGGCCCTGATTTGGTCTGTGCTTTGACGTGCTGCAGATTAGGCTTCCATTTTTTCTTGGATGCCTTATGTGAATGGCTGACCGACTGACCGAAGCTCGGCCCTTTTCCGCAAACTTGGCACACTTTTGGCATTTTTTTCTCTCTTAAAAAGTATGTTTATACCACAAATCCAAAGAAATTCCAACTACATCTTTGCTGGAGTTCGCATCTCCAATGTATACAGGTGTCCCCATTTTGTAACAATTCTGACGGGCGGTCGACATCTCTTTCTCTGGAATATTTGGTACAAATATTGCAGTATTGTCGGGGTGCTTGACGAAAGAAACAAAAAGCTGTACCTTAGAATTAGAGGTTTTGTGATGAAAAATAAATCCCTTATTGGGGCGCTTGCCTTAATCCCACTCGTTTTAGTGCTCACGCAATGTTCCTCTTCGCTTCCCGCCGATCAGATGCGTTTTGGTGTCGAAGCAGCAAAGCTGGACCTGTGGGATGAAGCCATCTTCCGGTGGAAAAAAGTTTTACAAAATGATCCCAACTCCGCTTCAGCGCATAACAATTTGGCTGTGGCTTATGAAAAAAAATCGCTTTGGGAAGAGGCCAAAACTGAGTATGGGCTGGCCTTAAAGATCAGGCCGGATGATAAACATATCAATTCCAATTATCAACAGTTCATAAAACGCTATGAGGCTAGAAAAGATGAAATTCCTAAAAAACAATAAATGGATTTGGTTGCTCCCTGTGCTTTTCCTGTATTCCTGTTCAGCCGGGGGGCAATACTGGCGGGTGCGCGTGGAAATGTCCAGGCCTGTCTCCTTCGAGTTGGGACGATTCCAAGAGATGGTCGTTACAGATTTTTTCGTGGTGAAGGAAAGAGCAGATTTTGACCTGAACAAGGAGACCACGGAGTACTTTGCTTTTGAATTCGGAAAAAACATTGCGATTCCC
This sequence comes from Candidatus Aminicenantota bacterium, assembly GCA_023135995.1. Lineage (GTDB taxonomy): Bacteria > Acidobacteriota > Aminicenantia > Aminicenantales > Aminicenantaceae > WTAW01. The sequence goes on from JAGLRY010000006.1 coordinate 4,189, forward strand.
GTTTCGAGAGCAGCGGTTGCGCCCGAAGGAACAGAGACTTTTGAGCAAGAGGATTTTTGGAAAGACATCCCCACAGAAAATGAAGACGCCATTGTTTTTACAGGAACGATCGACTACAAATCGGAAGTCCGGAAGGCCCTTGTTGACAGAGAAAAACGTCAGTTCGAAGATCCCTTCCCTGATAGTACAGCACTCGAGGAGCGGAAATTTTTTACGCTTTTCTTCGACCTCTATTTGATCGACGCAAGAACTGGGGAAATCCTCTACCAGAGAAATTTTAAGGAAACGAGGAATTATCAGAATCCGAACCAAACGGCCTACTTTGCTTATTTTGACCTGATTCAATCCGTTAAAGATAAGCTTTTCCAGACTTTTCTAGGCGAGGCGCTTCTCCAAGAAAGATATCTCATCAACAAGTAATCAGGAGTCCCGATGAAAAAACATATAAAAATTCTTGTCTGTATCTCATTTTTTGTGCTTGTAGCACAAATGGGATTTGGCCAATTCTATTTCTTTCCCTATTACGGAAAGAACAAAGTCAATTACGTCAATTTTCAGTGGGATAAATACGAGACCGCGCATTTCGACATTTACTATTACACAAAAGACATGAGGACTTTAAAGCTGCTCGCTTCTTATGCAGAGAGCGCATACCAGAAGATCAGCCGTGACATCAAGCATGAACTCTCCGCTCCCGTCCCCCTGCTCTTTTACAAGACGATGACCGATTTCCAGCAGACCAATCTGTACAACATCCCCGACGGCGTCCTTGGTGTGGCAGAGCCGCTCCTATACCGCGTCGCTCTACACGGGGATATGCCCCCAGACGAACTGCAAGACCTTATCGCTCACGAATTGACCCACATCTTCGAGTACGACCTGCTCTGGGGAAGCCCGGGTGGTGTCATCTATGCTGTCTCTCAGCCTCCCCTCTGGATCATGGAGGGATTTTCTGAGTATAACACCGGCAATTGGTCTTCCTGGTCCTCCTTGATCGTCCGGGATACCGTTCTCAACGACAGGATGCCCGACATGACAGAGCGCGGACATCTTTTTTCCCAATACCCGATGCCCCGCGACCCTGCTTATGACTTCGGGCACGCGATCTATGAATTTATAGAGGAAGAGTTCGGGAAAAACGGGATCAGAGAATTCTGGCAATCCATGAAAAACTCCTCCTTCATCGGACGATCCGACCCGATCTGGAAGACCTTTAATCTAAAACCTAAAGAGTTTAATCACAAATTTAAAAAACACCTCCGTGCCAAATATAAACATCTGCTCCTTAGAGACAGTCCTGAAGACTACAGTCTTCCTATGGGCCCTCAGTTTCCCCTGAACAATTATTACTTCGCCTTCTCCCATTCCCTGTCCCCTTCGGGAGATGTCGTGGCCGTGCTCACATACAGCGTCAAAGACGCGGATATCGACATCGTCCTTCTTTCAACAAAAGATGGGAAAGTCCTCAAGAACATCACCAAAGGGCACACGCTAAAGTATGAGTTCATCCGATACAGTATCGATCCCTCTGAGGGGAGGCTTGTGGCCTGGTCTTCGGATGGTGACATGATCGCCTTTTTCGGCCGGTCTGGACAGAAGCACTCTCTGTTCATCGTCAACGCCCTGACGGGAAAAACCCTCCTGGACATCCCGATTCCCCAGGATCAGCCGACTTCACCAGCCTTTTTCCCGGACGGAGACGCTCTTCTTTATGTCGCTTTCGATAAAGGCATACATGACATATACAAGCTCGACTTGACAACCGAGGAGATCCAGAACTTAACACAAGATGAGCTCTACGAGAAGGCCGTCACAATATCCTCAGACGGCAATCAGGCTGCCTACACGGTCAGGCTCGATATATATGACAAAATCTTTCTCTCTCCTCTCGACAACCTTAAGAAAAAAACACAGTTGACCTTTGGCCCCGGAAACAACATCTCTCCCGCTTTCTCGAAAGACGCCACTGAGATCTATTTTTCCGGAGATATGAGAGAAGCCTATAACATTTACTCTATTTCCCTGGAAACCAAGGAACTCAAGCGCTATACAGATGTCCGGACCGGGAACTTTTTTCCTTCGCCGCATCCGAATAAACCGAAGACTGTCGTTTTTTCCTCTTTCAACAAGGGGTCATTCCAGATCTACAAGAGTGAACTCGAGCCCGAGGTGGAGAAGACCGTAACGTTTGATGTGATCGAGCCTGAGGAAACATATGAACAGTTCGAGCCTATCTTGACGCTCGAGGTGAACAAGGATGAGATCGAACCACAGAAAGGCATAGGAAAGCTCTATCTCATGGGGCGGCCACCTGTTGAAGCCGTTATATCGACCGATGGCTCCATCTACGGGGGAACAGCCATCGCTTTTTCCGATCTGTTTTCCGACTACACATTCTCCATCCTCGCATATCAGGTCAGAAGTTTCCGCTCGTACCAATTCTCATTCTATAATCTGAAGAACAGGCTCCAGTACGCTGTGGAGCTTTATGCCTACACCATATTCTACTATCCTTCCTATGCCTACTACGATCCCTACCTGTACAACTTTCTGAGTTACTCCGATGCCATCTCGACTCGAAATATATCGGGGGCGACCGTCAGCACGTTTTATCCGTTCAACAGGTATTACCGGGCACAGGCCTCCGTGTTCTTCCAGCGCTGGGAAGAAGATTTCTTCGACCCCTACATGAACCAGGTCCTTGATTACAGAGGATCACAGTATAACTATTTCTTGAACGGGAACATGCTGGGTGTCACCTTTTCCCTCGTGGGAGAAACCACCCGCTTCAAATATTTTGGCCCGGTCTCCGGCGACACGTTCTCTATATCCATTCAGCAAGCCGTTCCGGTATCAAACAGCTTTCTCTCGAACACAACACTACGGGCAGATCTGCGCAAATACCTCCATCTCGGAGGCGATGCCCTCTTCGCCTTAAGGCTCAAGCTGTTCGGGAGCTTTGGAAAAACCCCATATGTCACCTATTTCGGGGGCAATAACGAGGTCCGTTCCGTGTATTATTACTCTCTCACGGGAACAGAGGCTTGGTTCGGGAATCTCGAATTTCGGATCCCGATCGTGCATCAGTGGACCACTCTCTTGGGATTACTCGGCCCCGTGCGTGGCACACTTTTTGCCGACATCGGCCGGTCAAGAATGAAGGGATATCCAGCAAAGTACTATGGCTTTTTAGGCCTGGATGAAAATAATATCCCCATCCTCTATGAATATGAGGCCGTAGGCTCTTTCGGATTCGGATTCCAGGCTTACTTCTTAGGTTTTCCCATGCATCTTGAATTTGTGAAGAGGATGGAGTGGCGGGATATCAGCAAACCCTTCGACTGGGACGTTATCGGTGGCTGGCAGACAAA
>JAGLRY010000060.1 GCA_023135995.1 Candidatus Aminicenantota bacterium
AAAACTCCTATGGCGGTGATCTTTGAGAATGGCGACAAGGTCGAAGGATATGTGGAGTGGTATGACAGGGAATGCATCAAGCTCAACAGAAACGATGCTCCCAACCTCCTGATCTACAAGCACGCCATCAAGTATCTTTTCAAGCTGGAAGAAAAGGAAGACGCCCCAAAAACACCGCCAAAGAGAACGCCCAGAAGAAGCACTACAAAAACACAAAAATGACTCTTCCCCGAATTGGGATAACGTTGGGGGATCCCGGGGGGATCGGACCGGAAGTCACATTAAGATCTCTATCCCAAAAAGATATCTTTTCATCCGCAAACCACATCCTGTTCGGTTCGAGCTCTCTCATCCAGGAGACCCTTAAGCTCTCGGGTCTCTCGATGGATATCCCGACCGTGTCCAGGATAGACAACGCCGACCTCCCTTCTATTTCTCTATGGGAAATCGAGGCGCCTTTGAACACAGGACAGAAGGGAATCGTTTCCAAAGAAAACGGAGAGGCCTCATTCCGGTTCTTCGAAGAGGCGGTAAAAAAAGCCCAAGAGGGAGCTCTCGACGCGATCGTGACAGCGCCCATCTCCAAACATTCCTGGTCACTGGCCGGTATACCCTATCCCGGACACACCGAATATCTCAGTCGATCGTACCCCCAGGCAATCATGGCTTTCTGGTCAGAGAAAATCAAGGTGGCCCTTTTCTCCCACCACATCTCACTCAAAAAAGCCATAGAAAAAATCAAAACAAAAGAACTTTTAGAATTCTTTCTTCTTCTCCATAAATCCTTGATCCATGCGGGAAAGAAAAATATGTTTTTCCTTGTGAGCGGTCTAAATCCCCACGCAGGAGAAGAAGGATTGCTGGGAACAGAAGAAAAGGAAGAGATCTTTCCTGCTGTCAAAAAAGCCCGGGAGGAGGGAGTCCCCATCCAAGGGCCTTATCCTCCTGATGTCGTCTTCCGTAAGGCGTATGGCCTTCCGGATACCATGGTCATCGCGCTTTACCATGACCAAGGCCTTATCGCATTCAAGATGGCGGCGTTCAACGAGGGAGTCAACGTGACCCTCGGGCTTCCCTTTGTCCGCACCTCTCCGGATCACGGGACAGCATTTGACATCGCCGGAAAGGGAAAAGCCGATCCTCTAAGCATGACCGAAGCTATAAAACTCGCCATCGATCTATCCTTATCATGTAAAAACAAGACAGAAGAGGAAAATAGAAAAGGGAGAGCGACAGAGCAGAAAAACAAAGAGAGGATCCCTTGAAAATTTGCACATTTAACGTCAATTCTATCAGAGTGAGAAAAGATCTGATTCTAGAATGGCTCAAACACAGGAACGGAGACATCGATATCCTGTGTTTTCAGGAACTCAAGGCCATCGATTCACTATTCCCCTATGAAGATTTCGAAAAAATGGGATTTCAGTGCGAAGTTTTTGGTCAGAAGACATACAATGGAGTAGCGATCTGTTCAAAATCCCCCCTTGAAGATGTCCAAAAAGGTCTTGGAGATGCGGCCTGGGATAAGCAGAAGAGATTCATCGCAGCCACCATCGATGGGATTCGTTTCATAAATATCTATGCCCCCCATGGAGATCTTCAGGGTAAAGAGAAATTCGACTATAAGCAGGGCTGGTACAAGGAGCTGATCTCTGTTCTCGATAACAATCACTCACCAAGCGACCCCATATTTATTGTCGGTGACTTCAACGTCGCCAGGGAAGACCGAGATGTGTACGATCCTGAAGCCTTAAAGGGTGGCATCGGAACCCTGCCAGAAGAGAGGGAAACATTCGAGTCACTGCTCCGGTGGGGGCTGATCGAAACATTCAGGTATAAATGCCCGGACAAAACACAATTCACATGGTGGGACTACATCGGAGGGGCCATCTGGAGAGACCAGGGGATGAGGATCGATTATATCCTCTGCACGGAATCTCTGCTGCGCACAGTCGACGCGGTGGACGTCGACCTGTGGCCGCGAAGGCGACGGGAACCCAAGCCTTCAGACCACGCACCATTGATCGCCACGCTGTCCTGAGCTGTACGGACTTGAACGATACTGACCTAAACTGTATTGATTTGAAAGATGCCGATTTGAAGGGCAGGATTCAGCTCCAAGGAGAAAGCTCCTCACCGCCATCTCTTGAGCTCGGCCTGCATTTCCCTGTCTCTGTCTCGCTCACGAATGGCTTCTCTTTTCTGGTAAGCTCTTTTCCCTTTAGCCAGTGCTAGCTCTATTTTTACCTTTCCTTTGTCGTTGATCAGGACTTTTGTAGGCACCAGAGTCAACCCTCTCTCCTTTATCTTTCCCGTCAACCGTTTGATCTCCCTCCGGTGGAGAAGAAGTTTTCTATCCCTTAAAGGATCATGGTTGAACCTGTTTGCTGCCTCATAAGGGCTGACATGGCAGCTCACCAGAAAAACCTCTCCCTCTTTGATCTCCGCATAGCTTTCCTTGAGGCTGATCCGTCCCTCTCTGATGGATTTCACCTCGCTCCCGACAAGAGCTACACCGGCCTCATAGGTTTCGAGAATTTCGTAGTTGAAGAAGGCCTTTTTATTCTTTGCGATGAGTCTCATGGCCAGGCGCTCCAATGTCTGGTGACGCATAGATCTTCGTGGTATCAATGCGGCGCTTTTTCATCTTGGCTACGATAAAAGCTGTCTCCCATGAAGAGAAAAAGGCGCTGAGACGTACGCAGAGGAAAAAAAAAGGATAAGGCTAGGAATGCGCATATTCGCCAATCAGGAATCGACTCGAGTGCTGATGTTTTCGAAACACAGGGATAACGAATGCATCACTTTATCTTCAATCTCTTCACTGGGCAAAGCGGAAACTTCTGAAATTTCTGAAACGATCAGGTCCTTGGCTCTTTCCATCATCTTTTTCTCTCGGAAAGAGAGCGGCTTGATCAGATTGAGGTAGTACAAGCTCTTCAACACTAGTGCCATGTCGTACATTTCTCCTGTTTTCATTAGGTTCGTGTGCTCTTTGAATCTACCTTTCCAATTCATCGTGACTTCAACGATACCGTTTTGCATAAACCTGAATATCTTTACGATCGACTTTTCTGAGACGGGTTTCCGGATGCCGATTTCTGCGGCATTGGAAGAAGGGATAAGAACCAATGTGTTATTGGTCAGGATCCTCACGTGGTAGATGCGGAATCTTTGCCCATAGTAATCCGCTACCTGGATATCTTCGATGATGCCGAGGCCTTGATTGGGATAGATTATCCTATCCCCAATCTTGTATCCATCCATATTGGTTTATGTATTATAACCAATCAAAAAAAAAGTGTCAAATGCCTTTCCGAAACTTTGCTCCTAATGTCTCTAAATTCTTGATATTGCTTGAGTTACACAGATCTTAGAATTTATAGCGTTAGAGATAATTCTAGCCTTCCAATAAAAAAAACGGCTTTTTAAAAAACTCGGACCATCCTTTTTTTTAAGTCAAACGGCATCCAAATTTTTTACTACACTTTATTCTACTATCATGACTACATACTATTTTCCCATACTTTTGCTCAAGAGATCACTGAGTCCTCGCGTCATGGCTCATCAGAATCGAGGAAATTGTCTTGACAGAGAAGGGAAGGTTTATTACCATATGGGACTCAATACACGTACATAAAGAAGAGAACGATGAAACGAACATTCCAGCCCAACAAAAGAAAACGGAAGAAAAACCATGGCTTTCTGGTTCGCATGAGAACAAAAGGCGGCCAGCGCATAATCAAGAGCAGAAGACAGAAGGGAAGAAAAAGACTTGCCGTTTGATGTCCGAAACTTTAACTCCTCAAGAGAGGATAAGAAAAAAGAAAGATTTTTTATTTCTGTATAAAAAAGGCAATCGTTATAGAGGCAGATATTTCAACCTCATCTACCTCTCCAATGATTTGAACTTTTCCAGGATGGCTGTCGTCGTGAGTAAAAAGGTTGGAGGTGCTGTCGAGAGGAACATAATCAAACGCCGATTCAGGACGCTATTTCGAAGAAATAAACACATCTTCACGAATCCTCAAGACATCATTCTCATTGTCAAGAAGGAGATTCAAGGCGCCTCTTGGCAATCTCTCGAAGAAGAATATCTTCGTTCCGTGACGTCGATCGCTCCGAATCATTGACTCTCATGAAACATATTGTGCTTTTCTTGATCCGTGGTTATAAAAGGACGCTCTCTCCTCTATTCGGCCAGCACTGCCGTTTTTTCCCTTCTTGTTCCGATTATACTTACGAGGCCATCGAGAAACACGGTCTGGTCAAGGGCCTGTATTTGGGGACTAAAAGACTGCTCAAATGTCACCCTCTTCATTCTGGAGGAGTGGATTCTGTTCCCTGAAGGATATTTTAATGGAAAAAAGACTCTTACTCGCTATCGTCCTTTCATTCTTGGTACTCTTCCTCTACCAGGCTCTGTTCGTCAAAAAGCTGCCCCCCCCCGAACCGAGCCCAGAAATGGTCACAGAAGTCCAGGAAAAGCCCGCTTTGCCTCCTCCGATAGAAGAGGCGCCTCCGGCTCAGGCCACTCAAGAACCTGCAGAGGAAGTGGAGTTCCAACCCATTTCTGGCGAAAAAGAAGAACAGATCTTCGTCAACACATCCCTGTATCGTGCGGTCTGGAGCAACAAAGGAGGGGTGCTGAAAAGCTGGCGGTTGAAAGAACATAAGGATAACGAAGGCGAAGATCTGGAACTTGTTTCAGCTCGCTCCGAAGAGATCGAGATATATCCCTTTGCCTTAAGGTCTGATGATCCCGCTTTCGACCGCATGATCAACAGCGCATTCTACAATTCACTCTCATACACGCTGGAACTGACCAACGGAAAATCGGGAATGCTTCGGTTTGAGTATGCCGATGATCAGGGCACCCGTGTCGAAAAGATCATGACCTTTCAAGACGGCTTTTACGGATTTAGTATCCAGATCAATGTTTGGAAAAACGGGCAGAAAATCGAGCCCTATGTGCTCTGGGGGCCAAGCTTGGGCAATCCTACCCTAGAAGAGCAAAAGAAACGCTTTGGAGGATCCAGCGGAATTGCCATCCACTACGGGGAAAAGTTCGATCATCTCGATGAGAGGAAGTATAAACCAGAACAAAGTGTTTTCCCAAAAGAGTATTTTATCCAGTGGGCCGGGTACGAAGATCAATATTTCACAGCCCTCTATATCGCTACACCCCAAAAATCTCAAGCCATCTTTCGCAAGGAAGATGTCGGGGAAAAATCCTATTTCTTTCTTTATGTGAACGAGATCCAAAAAGCCTACATCGGCCCGAAGCAACACGATGCCCTGGAGGAATTCGGCCACAACTCGGCAAAAATCATCAAGTATGGGTTCTTCGGGATGATCGCCGAGATTCTCTATCAAGCGCTCAAAACCATTCACAACGCCGTGCCCAACTGGGGCTTCAGCATCATTTTCCTCACCTTCATCATCAAGATCATATTTTTCCCGCTCACATACAGCAGCACAAAGTCCATGGCCAAGATGCAGGAGCTCCAGCCCAAGATCAAAGCCCTCAAAGCCAAGTACAAAAAAGCCAAACAGGACATCGGTCAGAAACGGAAAATGAACGAAGAGACCATGGCGCTGTACAAAGAGCATGGGGTCAACCCGGCGGGGGGCTGCCTTCCGATGCTCATCCAGATGCCCATCTTCTGGGGATTTTTCCGATTGTTGGTGGTCTCCATCGAGTTCCGGCACAGCCCCTTTTTCCTCTGGATCAACGATCTTTCCGTCAAAGATCCCTACTATGTGACGCCTATCTTGATGGGAATCACTCAATTTATCAGCCAAAAGATGACACCGACATCCGCTGATCCCACACAGCAGCGGATGATGCTCATCATGCCAGTCATCATGACCATATTTTTCATGAATTTCCAGAGCGGACTGGTGCTCTACTGGTTGACAAACAACATCCTCCAGATCGGCCAGCAGTACATCATGAACCGAATCATGAAGAAGAAAAAGAGAGAATCTCATGGAAAAAAACGAAAAAAATAACAGTCAAAACGATAGCAATCCTCAAGAACAAGAGTTCAAAGGTAGAAATCTCGAAGATGTCATCAGTCTCGCAGAACATGAAATGAAATTGACCCGGGAGCAGATCAACTACGAGATCGTCGCCGAAAAAACAAAACTCTTCGGGATCAGAAGAAAAGAGATCGTGATTCGTGCATGGCCGAAAAGAGCGCAGGGCGAGAAGGCGGCGACCGAGTTTTTGGATCAAATCCTGGAGATGCTCCCTTTGAACATCACTTACCACACAAAGAAAAAAAGGGATATGCTCTACATAATCTTCGAAGGGCCAGACCGGCATGTCCTTCTCCACAAAGACGGTGCTCTTCTTCTCGCATTCCAACATCTCCTCAACAAGGTCTCTCCGAAGAAGGTTCAGACAGACTGTGATTTTTTCCGCCAGAAAAAAGAACAGGAACTGAAGGACCATGCGCAATATGTGGCCCAGAGGGTTCAGGAAACGGGAGAAAAGGAGATCCTGGACTTCATGAATCCCTATGAAAGGCGCATCATTCATGTGGCCGTGAATCAGATCCAGGGGATCACAAGCGAGAGCATCGGGGATGGATTTTTAAAACGCATGAAAATCATCCCTGTCAAAGATTGATCTCCGCTAAAGATAGAATCAGAGGAGATGTTTTCTCTGGGGTAATGACTCCTATCTTTAGAATTTAGGACATCCCCATTTACAAAGGGAAACATTTCCAAATCCGTGATGTCATGAATACTCGATAGCGTTATTGAGTGATCAGATTGTGTG
>JAGLRY010000061.1 GCA_023135995.1 Candidatus Aminicenantota bacterium
TGAGAAGGGCTGGACGGGCATGGCACATCTCCCTAGGGGAGATGTGAGGGAAGCCCGGATCCGAGCGAAGTTTCCTCGCTGGGGAAACTGAGCGTGTTTTTGATATCATATAATCTGATCATTCGGGACCACATCAACACGGATTTGGAAATGCTAACTCTACAGAGGAAGACAGTTTACAGTTTTGGATTTACGGTTTATCATATACAGGTTATGCTCGAAGATACGATCATTGCGGTGTCCACGGCCCCTGGCTACGGCGGCTTGGGAATTGTTCGTTTGAGTGGCGATCGAGCCCTTGCGATCGCCAAAAAGATCTTCACGCCAAAAAGAGCGTCTGCTGAGATCCCTCCCTGTCAGCCCCTGTTGGGATACCTGGTCAACAGAAATCAAAAAGAGCGGTACGACACCGCGTACATCACATTTTTCCCTGCTCCGAACACATACACTCGGGAAGATGTCGTGGAGATCAGCTGTCACGGCAGTCCGGTTATCCTCGAGGAGACCGTCCGGCTGGGCATCAAAGCCGGGGCGAGACATGCACGCCCCGGAGAGTTCACCCTTCGCGCCTATCTTCACGGGCGAGTCGACATCCTTCAGGCCGAAGCGATCAACGATATGATCATGGCCACATCACTGGCTCAAGCCAAAATCTCCTTCCGCCAGATGGAAGGGGGCCTCTCGAAAAAGATCCAAACCCTCCGGAACACGCTTATTCATCTCCTGTCCCAGATCGAGGCCACCATCGAATTCCCCGATGAGGGCCTGAAAATATCTTTGTCGCACATCCAAAAAACATTGGCCAACGCCATCTCGGCCGTCGACAAACTGGTCAAGAGCTACGATTTTGGAAAAACTCTCTCTGAAGGGTTGATCCTTGCGATCACAGGCAAGACCAACGTAGGGAAATCCACTCTGTTCAACGCACTCCTGGATAGAGACCGCGCCATTGTCACTCCTTACCCGGGTACAACACGGGATTATCTCAGCGAGCAGATCAAGATCCAGGACTCCATCTTCTCTCTGATCGATATGGCGGGATGGGGAAAAGCGACCGGCCACATCGAAAAAGCGGGAATCCGCAGGGGTCAGCGCTTGGCACAGAAGGCCGACGGCATACTCCTCGTACTGGACGCCTCCCAAAAAGAAACGGCTGAAGACATTTCTCTCGTAAAAAAATTCCAAAAACAGAATACGATCCTTCTTTTGAATAAAATCGACCTTCCGCAAAAAATGGACCTCCAAGCGATCAAGGCCTTAGCGCCTCAGCTCCCGGTTCTCGAGGTCTCGGCGTTGAAGCGTTCAAACTTCAAGAATCTTGAAAAAACCATTGGCGATCGTTTTATTCCTGACCAGAAGAGAAATGAAAATGTCATTCTCCATCTCCGCCAAAAATTGCTGCTCCAGGATGTGCGGGATACCCTCCATAAGACCCTGAAACTCATCAAAAAGGGCTACACTGAAGAGGTGTTCGCGGAGGAAGTCCGACGGTCTCTCCCCGCTTTGAGTGAGCTTGTCGGGGATATTCATACGGACGACGTTTTGACCGATATTTTCAGCCGGTTTTGCGTGGGGAAATAAGGATGACACCGATGGGAGCCGAGGGCTTTGACGTCGTTGTGGTTGGCGCCGGACATGCCGGCTGCGAAGCGGCCCGTGCTGTAAGTCTCATGGGACTTAAAACCTGTCTTATGACCATCAACCTCGAAAACATCGCCCAGATGTCCTGTAATCCGGCCATCGGAGGTTTAGCCAAGGGGCATCTGGTCAGGGAGATCGACGCGCTCGGCGGCATCATGGGGCTCCTGGCTGATGAAACAGGAATCCACTTCCGGTTGTTGAACAGAAGCCGGGGAGGAGCCGTTCAGGCCCCCAGAGCCCAATCGGACAAGGCTCTCTACAGATCGACCATGACGCAGTGGCTGGAAAAAATCCCAAGCCTCACTCTTTGCGAGGGAATCGTCACGGATATAATCACGGAAAACAGCCGGGCCTGCGGTATCAAAACCATGGACGGCCACACCATTCCGGCCCAAGCCGTGATCGTAACTCCAGGAACATTCCTCAACGGGAAAATCCACATCGGACTTCATCACTACTCCGCAGGGAGAGCCGATGAACCCGCCTCTCATGAGCTGAGTGAAAACCTCAAAGCGCTGGGGCTTAAGAGATTCCGGCTCAAAACAGGGACACCGATGCGGCTCCACAAAGACAGCATCGACTGGGGACAGTTCAAGGCTCAGGCCGGAGACGAGGAGCCTGTTCCCTTTTCTTTTAGGACCCATAAAGATCTGCAAAACAAAATTTCCTGCTATATCGGGCACACAAACGCAAAAACGCATGCCATCATCAATCAAAGTCTCGACAAATCACCCCTCTACAGCGGAAAGATCACCGGGATCGGGCCGCGTTACTGCCCTTCGATCGAAGATAAGGTCGTCAAATTCCCCCATCACAAACGCCACCAGTTCTTCCTCGAACTCGAGGGGCTGGACACAGTCGAAGTCTATGTCAACGGCATATCCTCGAGCCTTCCTCTCGAGGTCCAGAGGGATATCCTCAAGAGCATACCCGGTCTCACGGAGGCGGAAATACTCAGGCCCGCATATGGCATCGAATACGATGCCTTTTTCCCCACTCAACTGTACCCCACTCTGGAGACTCGTTCCATCCAAAACCTATACCTAGCCGGTCAGATCAACGGGACTTCGGGCTATGAGGAAGCCGCAGCCCTGGGATTGATGGCAGGGATCAACACGGCCTTGAAGGTTAAAGGCCAATCTCCGTTCTTGCTTCGCAGGGATGAGGCCTATATCGCAGTTTTGATCGATGACCTCATCTCCAAGGGTGTTGAAGAGCCCTATCGCCTCTTCACATCGCGCGCTGAATACCGGCTCCAACTGAGGATCGACAATGCGGATACTCGGTTGATGTCCTATGGAAAAGAGCTCGGATTGATCGACGACACAACCTTCCATATCTTCGAGCAGAAGAAGGACAGAATCCAGAGGGTCCTAACGATCCTGGAATTCAAGACGGTGCCCACAGAGGCAAAAAAAACAGTCCGGTTGAAAGACATGCTCAAAAAGCCAGGTGTGACATTTGAACAGGTCCGAAAGCATCTCCCGTCGGATGAAGATCTGACCGCGGAGGATATCCGCCATATCGAATCCGAAATCAAGTATGAAGGATACTTGATCAAGCAGGCAAAAGATATTGCCCGCATCCTCAGGATCGACAGGGAAAAAATCCCCGCACAGATGGATTTTCACCGAGTCCCCGGCCTGTCAAGGGAAGCCAGGGAAAAACTCGAAGAGTACCGCCCCCGGACGATGGGAGAGGCAAAAAAAATCCCCAGTCTGACCCCGGCGGCCATCACGAACCTCCATATCACCATCAAGCTTCAACAGTGGAAAGGACAACAAAAGACCAAAAACAGAGCCCCCGCTAAAAAAGAGGCATAACCTCCCACTGGTAACATCTCCATTTCCGTAAGGACTGTGATGTCTCAGGTGTATAAAAATGAGACTGATCTCTCCAGGGATAGGAATGATCACGCTTGATATTCAATCCTGAATTCTGTATTCTGAATGCTGGATTTAGGAATAAATCCAAGTTTTTGTTATTCACGAGTCGAGGTTGCTGCGGCGGCGAGGCAGTAGCCCATGAAGTTTGGTTGGTTAGGTCGG
>JAGLRY010000062.1 GCA_023135995.1 Candidatus Aminicenantota bacterium
AGATCGGCTCGCCTGAAGGGTAAAAAATGTCGATTAAAATGAATAAGAACATTAGGAAAATAATGTTTAAAGTGATGCTTCATAAAATTGAGAATAAACGCTGAAAATACTTTTGTTATTATTGATATTGACATTTTTTATGAATAATAAAAACTAAGTGTTCCACGTGGAACGTAGGCCTGAGATGAACACGATCATTGCCATTGCCAACCAAAAAGGAGGTGTCGGGAAGACAACCACAACGATCAACCTCTCCGCATCCCTCGCCTTTTATCATAAGCGTGTTTTGATCTTAGATTTCGACCCCCAGGGAATGGCAACGGTGGGATTGGGAAAAATCAAGGAAAGCGGAAAGGGTGTTTATCCCCCACTTATGAATGGCCTCTACTTGATGGATTCTGTCCTGCCCACAGAGCTAGACAATCTGTACATCTGCCCCTGTTCTCCGGAACTGACCGGCTTTGAGGCAGAGATCTTCACCCAGGAAGACCGAGAAACCCGACTCCGGACAGCGTTGCATAAAGTGAGGAAGTTCTTTCACTTCATCTTCATCGACTGCCCTCCCTCTCTGAGTTTTCTCACGATCAATGCCCTGACCGCAGCCGATTCCATCCTGATCCCCATTCAGACCGAATTTTTCTGTATGGAAGGGATTCCCGATCTGTTCCGAACACTGGACGAAGTCCGTGCGCATCTCAATCCATCGTTATCCATCGAGGGCATTGTCCTGACCATGTCTGATGACCGGACCAATCTCTCCAAGCAGGTGGCGGAAGAGATCCGTCAATCCCTGAAGGATGTTGTCTATCAGACGATCATTCCCCGGACTGTGAGGTTGGCCGAAGCCCCGAGCTTTGGGAAACCTGTCCTCCTGTATGACATCAAATCCAAAGGAGCCCAATCCTACCTGAATTTAGCAGAGGAGTTCTTGAAACGATGACAAAAAAGGCACTCGGAAAAGGTCTCAAAGCATTCTTGCCAGAGGAGTACGGCATTCTGAAAGAGGAACGATTCCTGGACATCGCAATTGACAGGCTGAAACCAAACCCCCTCCAGCCCAGGAGGAGGTGGGATCCTGAATCCCTAGAGGAGTTGGCTCAGTCGATCCGGGAAATGGGGATCCTCCACCCCATAGTCGTAGTTCCTGAGGAGGACAGCTACACGATCATCGTGGGCGAGCGCCGATGGCGTGCAGCCAAAAAGATCGGGCTCCAGACGATCCCGGTCATCATCCGGAATCTCACCGAGGCTCAGCAGCATGAGGCGATGTTGATCGAGAACCTCCAGAGAGAGGATCTCAATCCTTTAGAAATCGCAACAGCCTACCAGAAAATGATCCAGGAATTCAGCTATACTCAGGAAGATGTGGCCAAAAAAGTGGGAAAAGACAGGACGTCAATCGCGAACTACCTCCGGCTTCTCAAGCTTCCCGATGAGGTCCAAGAACTGATCGCAGACGGCAAACTCTCCATGGGACATGCCCGGGCATTGATCCCCATCGAGGACCCTGAGCGCCAACGATCTATGGCTTTGCGAATCGCCAAGGATAGTTTCTCTGTCCGCGAAGTCGAAAAATGGGTCCGCAGACTCCAGGCCCCATCTGAAAAACCACCCAAAGCCCCTATGGACCCGGATCTTCTTATTTTTCAGGAAGAACTGCTCAAACTTTTAGGCACAAAAGTGGTGATCTCGGGCGACCAAAACAAAGGAGTCTTAAAAATTTTCTATTACACTCTTGACGACCTCAATCGCATTTATGAAAAAATCAAAGGAGTGAATGCATGAAAGAAAGAAAAAGAGAATTCGAGGAGGATAAAATCACAGGATTTTTCGATAAGGATACAGAGATCAAGGGAGAGCTTAGCTTCAAAGGGTCATTCCGTATTGACGGCCATTTCAAAGGAAAGATCGACTCTGATTCTATGCTCATCATCGGTGATAGCGGAAAGGTGGATGCCGATGTCAAGATCGGCTATATGGTGATCGATGGAGAGGTAAAGGGAAACATCCAGGCCTCTGAAAGGGTTGAGATCCACTCCAACGGCCGGGTGATAGGAACGATCACAACTCCGAAGTTAGTCGTCGAAGAGGGAGCTTATCTGGAAGCGACCTGTCAAACAACGGATAAAATGCCCCCACCGAGCCCGGAAAAGTCCACCCCTAAAGAAAAAGAAGACGAGGGAAAAGAAGCGATCCCCACGGGACCCGAGATTTGAGGGAAGTTACAGGAATCATACCCGTCCGTTATGCATCGCAGCGTTTTCCGGGGAAGCCTCTCGCTTCCATATTGGGAAAACCCATGATCCAGTGGGTCTACGAACGAGCCCAAAAGTCCACTCATCTCCAGAACCTTATTATCGCCACCGAAAACAAACGCATCTATGACAAGTGTCAAGAATTCGGGGCGGATGTCCGGATGACGTCCCCCCGCCATGTTTCGGGTACGGAACGGGTCGCAGAGATCGCCGATACACTCTCCTCACCCTATATCATCAACATCCAGGGGGATGAACCTCTCGTGCGGGCAGAAATGATCGATGCCCTCATCTCCGCGATGCTGCAAGAAGAGGCTCCCATGGCCACGCTGGCCATAAAGGTTGATGACCTCTCTCTTCTCGAAGACCAAAACATCGTTAAGGTCGTAACAGATAAACAGGGCTACGCCCTGTACTTTTCACGCTCTCCCCTTCCTTTCCAATCCTCGGATTATTTTTACCAGCATATCGGTATCTACGGCTACCGGAGAGATTTTTTGCTCGACATGTGCCAGTGGCCCCCTTCGAGGCTCGAACAGGAGGAAAAACTCGAACAACTCCGGGTCTTGGAGAACGGGCATAGAGTAAAAGTTGTATTCACACATTTTTCAACCTTGAGTGTCGACACGCCAAAGGATATAATCATGGTTGAAAATTTTATGAAAAATGAACATCATGACTAAATTCATATTCGTCACAGGTGGAGTTCTTTCAGCCCTAGGGAAAGGCATAGCCGCATCCTCGATCGGAATGCTCCTGGAAAGCCATGGTTATAAGATCACTCTTCAAAAGTTTGACCCCTACCTGAACGTCGACCCCGGGACCATGAATCCCTTCCAGCATGGAGAGGTTTATGTCACCGATGACGGGGCTGAGACAGACCTTGACCTGGGACATTATGAACGGTTCACATCCACACGCACTTCTCAAGCGCACAACTGGACGGCTGGCCGCATCTACGACCTGATCTTGAAGAAGGAAAGAAAAGGAGACTACCTTGGCAAAACGGTTCAAGTGATCCCCCATGTCACAGATGAGATCATCAAGGCCTTTCTCGCCGCCTCCAATGACAACGATATCGTGATCTCCGAGATCGGGGGGACAGTGGGTGACATCGAGGGGTTGCCATTCCTGGAGGCCACTCGTCAGATGCGCCTCTCGATGGGAGCAATCGATTCTCTCTTCATCCATCTGACACTGGTCCCCTACATGAAGACTTCGGGAGAGCTTAAGACAAAACCCACCCAGCACAGCGTGAAAGAGCTGCGGGCCATCGGTATCCAGCCCGACATCCTCCTCTGCCGGACGGACAGGGAGCTGGACAAAAACTTGAAGGCCAAAATATCTCTGTTCACTAACGTCCCGCTCGAAGCCGTGATCACGGCCAAGGATGTGGACAACATCTATAAGATTCCTCTCCTGTTTGCCCGTGAGGATTTAGACACCATCATTCTCAACAGATTGAATCTCCCCCCAAAACGGCGAAATCTATCCCGATGGAAAAAGATGGTCGACCAGATGGCCAATCCCAAAGACGAGGTCAACATCGCCCTGGTGGGGAAATACGCGGGACTCCAGGACTCTTACTTGAGCCTGAAAGAGGCGCTCACACATGCGGGAACGGCTCACCATCTCAAAGTGAATATCTCGTGGATCGAAGCCGAGGACCTCGAGGCGAACGAAACAAAGGCCATCCTTGCGCACGCCGATGGGATCTTGGTGCCGGGTGGTTTCGGGGTGAGAGGGATCGAGGGTAAGATTAGAGCTGTCACATATGCAAGGATCAACAAGGTTCCCTACTTCGGGATCTGTCTGGGGATGCAGTGTGCCACCATCGAATACGCCAGGAATATCGCCAACCTCAAAGCCGCCAACAGCACGGAATTCGACCGTCGGACCCCGCACAAGATCTTCTTCAAGTGGAGAGAGCTGAAGGGTGTCCAGGATATAGGGGGGACTATGCGCCTGGGGCAATTCCTGTGCCGTTTAGAAAAGGGAACATTTGCCGAAAAAGCATACCAGAAGAGCCAAGTCTACGAACGGCATCGCCACCGCTACGAGTTCAACCCTGCCTATGAGGAGATTCTCACGAAGGCCGGGCTAGTGATCTCGGGGAAAAATCCGGATCACGACCTGGTGGAGGTGGTCGAGATCAAAGACCATCCGTGGTTCCTCGGGTGTCAGTTCCACCCGGAATTCAAATCCAAGCCCCTCCAGGCCCATCCCCTCTTCAAGGCATTCATCGGAGCTAGCTATGAATACCGCTGCCAAAGAAATTGAAATCAACTCCCGCGTCAGAATAGGGGGGACAAATCCCCTGTTCCTCATCGGAGGACCCTGCGTGATCGAATCCGAAGGCCATGCGCTGGATTTGGCGTACAGCATCAAATCCGTGTGTGAAGACCTGAAGATCCCCTTTATCTTCAAAGCTTCTTACGATAAAGCCAACCGTTCCTCGATCAAATCCTACAGGGGACCGGGCCTCGATAAGGGACTTAAAATCCTCCAACGCATCAAAGGCGAACTCCAGATCCCTGTTCTTTCCGACGTTCATGAGACCATCCAGGTCTCCCGAGCGGCTGAGGTGCTCGATGTGATCCAGATCCCCGCCTTCCTCTCCCGACAAACAGACCTGATCCTGGAAGCGGCGAAGACAGGAAAGCCTCTAAACATCAAAAAAGGCCAGTTCTTGGCTCCCCACGATATGAAGAACGTCATCGACAAGGCCCTCAGTCAGGGGAACGACAGGCTCATCCTTACGGAAAGAGGGACATCCTTCGGGTATAACACCCTCGTTTTTGACGTCCGTTCGATCCCGACGATGAAACAGTGGGGGTTCCCTGTTGTCATCGATGCCTCTCACAGCGTTCAGAAACCCGGAGGAGAGGGTGATTTTTCCGGGGGCGAATCCGAATTTATTCCCCTCATGGCCAAAGCGGGCATCTGTGCGGGCGCCGATGGATTGTTTCTTGAAATCCATGATAACCCGTTACAAGCCCTCTCTGATAGGTATAATTCATTTAATATCAATAACTTAAAAAACTTTCTCGCTCTTTGTCTCCGGATAAAGAATGTCGTCGCAGATGCCGACGATCCGGACTAAGGATAAAGCCACCATGAAAAAAGAAGATATCATCCAGACTGGAAAAAATGTCCTGGAGATCGAATCCCAAGCCGTGAAGAGATTGGCTTCCCGCTTGGATGATAATTTTGCCAAGGCCATCGACCTCCTCTCTCAGGCTAGTTCCCGCGTCATTGTCATGGGCATGGGAAAATCGGGGATCGTCGGGAGGAAGATCGCCTCCACGCTCGCGAGCTGTGGCACACCAGCACTCTTCATCCATCCTGCAGAAGCCGGGCACGGAGATTTGGGTATGATCGTCAAGGAGGATATTCTGATCATCATCTCCTACAGTGGCGACACCAGAGAGATCGTTGACCTCTTGGCCTTTGTCAAGAGGATCGGGGTCGAACTGATCTGCATCACCGGAAACCCGACGTCTAAATTGGCTCAATACAGCGACATCGTGCTCGAGGCCTGGGTGGAAAAAGAAGCGGAGCCAAGCGGAATGGTCCCCACGGCCAGCTCTACCGCGGCCCTGGCCCTGGGAGACGCCCTCGCTATCGCGCTGATGAGGAAAAAGGGATTTTCAGAACAGGATTTCGCCTTTGTCCACCCCAAGGGGCAGGCGGGAAAGAAACTCCTCAAGATCAAAACCTTGATGCACAAAGGAAGGCAAGTCCCATCAGTGGGTCCCGACACGCCCATGAAAGAGGTCCTCGAGGAAATATCAGGGAAAAAATTAGGAATGACATGTGTTTTCGACAAAAACAAGAGGCTGCTGGGAATCATCACCGACGGAGATCTAAGGCGGATGCTCCAAAAACACGGGAACGCTTTCCTCGAGAAATCGGCCAAGGATTGTATGACGGCCCATCCTGCCACCATCGATAAGGAGGACCTGGCGACAAAAGCCCTCAACATCATGGAGGAGCGGAAGATCACAAACCTGGTCGTCACAAACACAGAGGGGGGCGTGGAGGGGCTCATCCACCTCCATGACCTGTGGCGGACGGAGATGTTCTGATGGAGAATAGGGAACGCGCGAAAAAGATTAAAATGATCATCATGGATGTGGACGGGACTCTTACGGATGGAAAACTCTTTGTGCTTCCAGACGGAGAAGAGTTAAAATCATACCACGTCAGGGATGGCCTGGGCATTCTTTTGGCGCACCTTGCCGGACTCAAAACAGGGATCATTACTGGGAAAACATCCAAACCTCTCGAGATCCGGGCTCAAAAACTCAAGATCATGGAACTCCATCAAGGCATTCTGGATAAAATGAGGGTTTTCGAAAAGATCCTGGACAAGCATGCCCTCGTTCCTGAGGAAGTGGCCTTTATCGGCGATGACCTGGGAGACCTTGAGATTTTGAAAAGCGTGGGTTTGGCAGGGGCTGTGGCTGATGCTCATCCTTTCGTGAAGAAATACTGCCATTTTATTAGCGATTACCCCGGGGGTGGAGGGGCTGTCCGGGAGTTTATCGAACTCATCCTCGAAGCCCAAGATAAGTGGTCCTTCATCCAAGAAAAGGTCAAGAGCCTGACCGATGTTTTCGATCTCACATAAACAAAAAAAATACAGAAAAAGTGAACTCCTTTGTCAAATAAATATTCCATCAGGCGCAAAGTATGTGGTGCCTGATGGATTTGGGGTGATACAATGAAACTCAGACAGGAAATATTCAGAGAATACGATATCAGAGGCATCGTAGGCGAAGACCTGACTCCGGAAACCGTCGAGTTGCTCGGTAAAGGGATCGGGACATACTTCCGCCGCCAGGGGAAAAAAGATGTCGCCCTGGGGGGAGACTGCAGGCTCAGCACCCCCCAGTTTGCAGAAGCCCTAGCCAGAGGGCTTCTTTCCACAGGATGTTCGGTGACTCACCTGGGGACGATCCCGACACCGCTCCTCTACTTCACCATGTACACTAAGCCAAACGATGCAGGAGTGATGATCACCGGTTCGCACAATCCCCCTGAATTCAACGGATTCAAGGTGATGGTCGGGAAGGAGACTCTCTTCGGAAAGACCATTTTGGACATTTACTCCCTGATAAAGAATTCGGATTTCATCCAGGAGCCCCCTGGGGAGACATCCAGGATAAACATCGGTCCTGAATACCACAACTGGGTGGTGAACGACATCTCTCTTTCCAAGAAACTGAGAGTGGTCGTCGACGCGGGAAACGGCACGGGGGGAGTGGTGGCTGTACCCATTTTTGAAGATCTCGGTTGCGAGGTTATCCCCCTCTACTGCGAGATGGACGGCAACTTCCCCAACCACCATCCGGACCCGACTCTTCCCGAGGCTCTCGAGGACCTGATCAAGAAAGTTGCGGAAACAGAGGCGGATCTGGGTATTGCCTACGACGGAGACAGCGACCGGATCGGAGTTATCGACGATAAAGGCAAGATCATCTGGGGAGACATGCTGATGGTGCTCTTCTCGAGAGATATCCTCCCAAAAAATCCCGGCGCCGTGGTTATTTCTGAGGTCAAAGCCTCAAAGCTCCTCTACGAAGAGATCGAGAAGCTGGGCGGGCGTCCGATCATGTGGAAAACCGGCCATTCCCTGATGAAGAAAAAGATCAAAGAGGAACAGGCGCTTCTGGCCGGAGAGATGAGCGGACATATCTTTTTCGCCGATAGGTTTTTCGGGTTTGACGATGCCATCTATTCCTCAGCCCGTGTCTTGGAGATCCTCTCCCGGTCAGAGAAAACTCTTTCCGAGCTGCTCGCTGACCTTCCCAAGACATATGTTACACCTGAGATCAGGATCTATGCCTCAGACGAAGTCAAATTCAAGATCGTGGATGGAGTGAAGGACGTGCTTTCAGCAAAACATCCGATCATCGATATCGACGGAGTCAGAGCCATATATCCCACGGGATGGGCTCTTGTGAGGGCGTCCAACACCCAAGGAGCCCTCGTTCTCCGCTTCGAGGCGGACACCGAAGAGGACCTTGCGGCCATCCGCAAAGAGGTGAAACAAACGCTCGAGTCTGTCATCGCAAAACTCGAGGATTCATGAGGTAAAAATGGAATTCTATGCAGTGATTTTGGCCGGTGGGATCGGCACACGATTCTGGCCCCTGAGCCGGAGAGAGAGACCCAAACAGTTCCTCCCCATCATCAGTGAAAAAACGATGATCGAAGAAACGGTCCAGCGCCTGACGCCACTCATCCCTCTCGAAAGGATTTACACCATCGCCAACAGCAAGCAGTCCCGGTCGATCAGGGACATCTTTCCCGACATTCCGGACGCCAATTTTTTCATCGAACCACTCGGGAGAAACACCGCGCCTTCATTGATCTTGGCGACCGCTCACGTCTTTCTTCAAAACGCCGAGGCCGTTGTGGCGGCACTCCCCGCAGACCACCTCATCACAGATGTTCCTCTTTTTCTTAAAAAACTCGAAGCCGGCGCTAAAGCGGCAGCTGAACGAGACGACCTCGTCACTTTCGGCATTCCTCCATCCTATCCATCCACAGGATACGGCTACATCCAGTTTTCCCGGGAGGGCTCTCAAAAGATCAAGGATGAAGACTTCTATCCCGTCCAGGAATTCAAGGAAAAGCCCGATGTGGCGCAAGCCAAAGTTTTCCTCGAGGCCGACAATTATTTCTGGAACTCGGGGATGTTCCTCTGGAAAGCGGAAACCTTTGCCCGCAAGCTCAAAGAATCTGCCCCCGAGTGGCACGTTTACTGGGAGAAAATTCTTCAGGCCCTCCAAGGCAAAGACGAGCCCCAGATCGCTGCCATCTTTGAGACCATCCCCTCCACCTCGATCGATTATGCGCTCATGGAGAAAGCCAAGGGGGTGCTGATGTGTGAAGGCGATTTCGGATGGTCGGATGTGGGCGCCTGGTCCTCCCTGCTGAATATCTGGCCCAAGGACCAGGAAGGAAACGCACTGAGGGCTGAGAGCATGCTCCTTGATTCGGAAAACTGCCTTGTCTACAGCCGGGACAAACTGACCGCCCTCATTGGCGTCAAAGACCTCATCGTCGTGGACACACCGGATGCGCTCCTCATCTGCCACAAAGATCAGGACCAGAAGGTGAAAGACATCGTCGGACTCCTTAAAAAAAGCAACAAAGACAAATATTTATGAATGGACTTTGGAACAAAGTCTTCATCTGCAGGCAATGTCGTCTACATCAACCGTGATCACCCCTTATTCCAAAGAGAATCCCAGAAGGCTGCAACATACATAATGTACATCGCCCGTCTTTTAACGCAGGAGATTTCCCTGATGAAAGAGACCCGAAGCCCCCGACTGGCCTTCACCCGACAGAGCAAACTCCTTAAGGATGCTTTTTCAGAAGATTAGTTTTGGGGGAGATAAAAACATCACTGCTAGAAACGCTCGCAGACAGAGCTCAATAGCGGCACCAAACTAAGTCTTTTTACATCAAGAATTTAAATTAAACCAGTAAATCGAGAGCTCTTTCTCGAGCTCTTTGTAGTGGGGGAATTTTTTCGCTATGATCCCCCAGAACTTATCATTGTGCCGCATCTGCTTGAGATGAGAGACCTCATGATAGACCACATAATCGATCAATTCTCCGGGCATGTCCTTCATCAATCTGTTGATGGTGATGTTCCCACTTGAGTTGCAACTCGCCCATTTTGTCCTCATCTTGCGGAATCCAATTTTCTTCACCGTCACGTTCAGTTCCTTTGAAGCTTTTTCGGCACAGGCATGGACAGATTTCTTAAAATCCTGAGCTGTCCTTTTGACTAAATCTCTCTTGGCTCCAACCTTCTTGCACTCCTCGATAAAATCATGCTTTTTCTTGACCCACCTCCTGTGCCTTCGATAGACAGCTTCGGGGTCTGCTCCGTAAGGGAGGACGATGTGCAGTTCGCCCGTCACAAACTCCAGCCGGGAATACTTGACTTTTCTGTAGGAGATTTTATGGGGGATCTCATTCAATTCCATAATTCACCACGCTTTCAAGTGTCATCTTGTGCAACGGGTTAATCCCATCCATAGACAAATTTTATTTCTCATTAATCATGGCCTCGTTTTTCTTCCTTTGGTTTTGGTATCCAGTACACTCGATTCGCAAGTGGTATTCTTAGCTCTATGGCTCCGGGCGTGTTTGAAGAAACACTCTGTCTGGGGCGCGTTTTTAACAAAAGCTCCTTGATCCAATTCCTTATCAACCGGATGAAGTCAGTCACAGGCCTGAGAGGACAGAGATAACCGCACCACGGTCGCCGGATGAACAGAGAGGCCACGAGAACGATCCCCAACAGTGCAAACTGATAATTCGAACCGATGAGCCGGAAAAACGCCCCGAAGACCTCGTAGCTGGAGAGTCCTGGATTCCGGAAGATCAGAGCGATCACGATGGCAGCCAACGCCAGCGATCTCTGGCCCCAACGGAGCAGGTTGTGCGCCTGCCGGGGGACACGAACTTTGGCTCCGCCCACAACTCCCAGGCATTCCTGTGTGGCCCCAAAGGGACAGAACCACTCACAGTAGGGATTTTTGTTGTCTATGGTGTAAATAAAAAGAATGCCTCCGATAAGAATGAACCAGTACAGATGGGTCTGCCACGTCGGCCAGAATCCCAGGAGGAGTTTGTTGATCCATACGATCGTCAAGGGCATATTGTACACAAACCCCAGCACCGCCAACCCCACCAGCATGGATACCCATCGGGCTGTTTTCTTGTACTTGAAACGGCGCAGCCGGCCCACAATACCTAAGCCAAAAAGGGCGACAAGGACGGCCTCGGGGAATCCAAACTGAACCTTCGGAGCGGGTTCAGGAGGAAGAGAGAATCCCAGGTTTCTCGAGGCGACTTTACGCGTGGCTTTGCGCACCGAATCCGTGATCGCTCGACAGGAATAAGTGGCCCCAGTGACTCCATCCACATCATTCCCGAGAGCGAGAGGGTTGGAGTAGGTCTTTCCCCTGAGGGAATCGAGAAGGTCGCTTCTGAGCACTCTCCGGAGGAAGGCCACGGTCTCTCTCTGTTCGACGACCACCAATCCGAGGATCACCCCCTCAGGAGAAACGGCCACAGCGACTTCCATCTCGCCGCCGTATCCGTGGGCCTTTCCGGTTGTTACATAACCCATCAGCGACCCCCCAGATTGGTCATCCCATGCTGCATACGTCCCAATGCCGATAGCTTCGAACCGGCTGGCCTCCGGAAGGGCCTGCTCTAGGAATGGAAACAGGTCTGCCTCGGCCCGAAAGGACCCGATAACCCAAGCCACAACAATAATCCCTAAAGCCACAACAGCCAGAAAACGTTCCAAACGTCTAGAATTCGTTCTTCGACGACCATGGTTCATGGATTTCTCGTTTTCCAGGTCTTTGTTCACGGTTATCTTGTCACGTCGTCAAAACTCACACCTCATGATTTTCCTAGTTTGCTGTGTTGAACGCTACATCGATTCTCTTGATGTGATACATTTCTTTCCGTCCATGCCCCAGAATTCTCTATTCTGGAGCTGTTGGCCGTAACCACTGGCTTGATCGAGAGTCACCATGAGTGAGTTCAGAGGTCCGATCCGGCCTTTGATAGCCTTGCGGATGATCCTGTGAAGCCACGAATTGTTGGGTTTTGTGAAGGGACACACAAGCTTGCAGTTGGAGCAGCTGAATCCGTTGAAGTCGTAGCACTTTTCAGATTCGATATACCACTTTAAAGTCCCGGGATTGTTGGAAGGAGATTTCCCTTCCCAAGTCCGCGAGCCATGGGTGATGGCGTTGCTCGGACAGTCATCGGCACACAGCAAACACGCCTCACAGAATTCGACGACTCCGAAGTTTATGCGAGGATCGGGAAGTATGGGCATATCGGTGATGACCTTGGCCAAACGGACACGGGGTCCGTACTTGGGTGTGATCAAAAGGCCCAACCGCCCCAACTGCCCCAGGCCCGCATCAATGGCCATGGGGATGCTCAGCCCGATCCCGTTCCCTGCGGGGATCGCACGATACC
This sequence comes from Candidatus Aminicenantota bacterium, assembly GCA_023135995.1. Taxonomy (GTDB): domain Bacteria; phylum Acidobacteriota; class Aminicenantia; order Aminicenantales; family Aminicenantaceae; genus WTAW01. The sequence continues at coordinate 12,291 of JAGLRY010000062.1, forward strand.
CGAGCCCCCGGATGAACTCGGCAAGCGTCGCTGCGGTGTAGGCCATACGCGAATAGCCATCCCCGACAGCAGCTGAGGCCAATCTCCCTGGGGAGTTCGCGATCCCATAGAAGTCCTCTTCAAAAGCCAGGGCCACGACACGATTCATCGACTGTGGGATGTACAAGGCCTCATCGATCTGGCCAAAGCGGTCTCCCTCTGAAAGAACCGGGATGGCACACCCTCTGTCTTCTTTCCGCGGAGAAAACCGATCCGAATACAACCACAATGGATTCAGCTCGGCAACACCTGCCAAGGATGCGCCGTAGAAAAGGGCAGCATGCTTCACAGCCAGGGTGGCCTCCTCCCAGCTCATATCCAAGTCGGCAGGATCCCATGGGCCAAGCTCATGCAGGCCCAGGCCGCGGACCATTCCGCGGTGAAGCTCCCACTGGTAAGAGGCACAGCCATGGACGTTTGCCGTATGCCAAGACGCAGCCATTAAGGCATAGTCCAGCCGCGTCTGATTCGGGATCTGCCCTTTTCCCTCCACTAGGTTTATATAGGCAAGGTCCTCCCCAGACTCGGGTCGATCTTGTCG
>JAGLRY010000063.1 GCA_023135995.1 Candidatus Aminicenantota bacterium
AGCCAGTTTGTCACCGGCATCGTCAACCTCGCTCCTGGAGTCGACGGGAACGTGGCCTACGGCGCCTCGAGTTCATCAATCGCATACCAGGTCGATGGTGTGGATGTGTCAGACCCGGAAGGGGGGACAGCCTGGGTTTTCCTGGACTATAACATCATCGAGGAAGCGAAAATTATGGGGATAGGGGCGAACGCAGAATACGGGGCATTCACAGGAATCGTTTTCAACACCATCACAAAATCCGGCGGGAATGAATTTTCCGGCCATGCGGAAATTATCTTCCAGGACACAAAAAAGAATAATTTCTGGACAACAGATAACAATCAGGCTTATATCGACGAAAATCCGAGTTTGACATCACCCCTTCAAGGGCTGTGGGATTCCAGTGTCCACTTGGGTGGTCCGATCAAAAAAGATCAACACTGGTTTTTCCTTGGGCTACAGTACTATCGGTCAAAAGCGAGACCGACCGGCCTTGAGGCACCTCACTTCAGAGATTACAAACAGCCGAGATTCTTTCTGAAACTCACATCACAGATAAGCTCCAAGCTTAACCTAACCGGATGGTTTGAGCTCGACCAGTACAACGGGATAAACAGAGCGACTGGTGTGACAAGCCCCACTCCTGAAACGGGAGTGAAGCAGACATCACCGGAATGGGTCGTTAACCTGGATTTAACAGCCATATTGAATCCCACAACTTTTCTCAACTTTAAGGCGGCCTATTTCTGGGGTTACTACTATCTCGACCCGCAGGGAGAGGGAACACCCGTATGGAGTGCTGAAGATAACAGGTGGTATAACAACAGCAGCTACTTCTACAAGGCGGACAGAACACGTTTCCAGGCCAACGCCTCTATCTCCAACTATGCCGAAGATTTTATTGCCGGCGACCACGATTTTAAATTCGGGACCGAGTTTGAAAGAGGATGGTCGCGAAGCCAATTTGGATACCCGGGTTTTGAAGAGGGCATCGGGAATGGTGTCTATATTTACGACTGGTTCGGCTATCTCTATGCCTATCAGTACGAGGGCTACGACACAAACACCAGTTACATCCGGAACGAGTGGTTCCTTCAGGATTCCTGGTCGATCAGTGATAAGATAACCCTTAACCTGGGCCTTCGCCAGAGCTTTGTGAGAGGATATGTCAAGGGCAAATCTGGAGCTCAGTACTCGGCAAATCGCCTTGCTCCCCGGGTTGGCTTTGCCTGGGACATCTTCGGTGACCACACGACTGTTCTCAAAGCCCACTGGGGACAATTCACAGAAGCCATGTTCACCGGGTTTTTAGACCGCCTGAATCCCATCGAAGCTTTCAGTGATTTTAACGCATACTACTGGGATGACGAATGGATCCAGTGGGCCAGCTGGCCGTATGAGCAAACACTCCTTGCAGATTCATATAGTCACCCCTACATGGAACAATGGACTATCGGGATCGAACGAGAGCTCTTCAAAGACGCATCGATCGGCATCTCTTACATCAACCGAGATTGGAAGAATATCCTCAACACCTATGACATCCTCACACAGTATGAAGAGGTTACAGTATTGGATCCTTACAATGGGAATCCCTACACGGTCTACAACCAGACTAATGTTGGGGAACGCCAGCGTGTTATCGCCAATATTAAAAAGGGCGATCCCTGGGTTCTGGATGATGCCTACAGGCATTACTGGGGTATCGAGGTCCTCTTCACCAAGAGATTCTCCCACAGGTGGCAGCTCATCGCTTCGTATGTTTGGTCTGAATGTACGGGAACCATGGGCACCGGTTGGGGTGATGATTTCGGCTACGGCGGAAGTACACACAATCCGAATTTTTGGATAAACAGAGCAGGTAACGTTTATAATGACCCCACACACTTTGTTAAGTTACAGGGTTCTTACATCTTGCCTTTAGACATCCACTTCAATGCATATTTCAGGTACAGTACAGGACGCACGTACACAAGACGAGCCCGCTTCAGGCTTGATCAGGGAAGAGAGACGATCTATACAGAAGCAATGGGATCTCGGAGATATCCTACACGCACGAATCTCGACCTTCGTCTGGAGAAAACGTTCACAATTGCAGAGAAGTACCGAATTGGTCTCATGGTCGACATCTTTAACGTGTTCAATGCAAATACTATCACTTCCTGGGGAAGTAGGACGGAGTATGACTGGTATGAGGATCTTTCCGATTACGCAGCATCCGATGGGCACCAAGTTTACGGACTTGTAAATCCGAGAGCCATCCGGCTCGGTGTTCGGTTCTTCTTCTAAGTTCTTACAGAAGCTGAAATCCGAAAGGAGACCGCGACCCGCGGTCTCCTTTTTTTTTGCTCTTCACGGTTTTATCCTGTTGTGCTAAAATTCGTTTGTGAAGAAAGCCAGGAAAAAAGAGAAAAACACAAAGAAAGCGAAAATAAAGAAGAAGTCCCCTATTAAAATCATTCTTCCTGTTTTCCTCATTTTGCTGGTGATTGCGGTATTGGCCTATGTGTTTGTCCTCCCCAAAAAGCCCTCCTTCTCTCGCCTCAAGAAAAACAAGCCGTTTAATTACATCCTGATCACGGTGGACACACTTCGGGCGGACCGCATCCACTGTTACGGGTTTCCTTATGTCGAAACCCCCACGATGGATCTTTTCGCCTCCAAAGGAGTTTTGTTTGAAAAATGTATTGCCCAGACACCCCTTACTCTACCTTCCCATACGTCGATTTTGACAGGGACACTGCCTCTTTTTCACGGAGTGCGGGACAACGGAGGATATCTTGTACCGCGGGAGCTCCAAACCCTGGCTGAAGTCTTCAAGGAAAAGAATTATCAGACCTCCGCCTTTGTCGCTTCCTATGTCCTGGATTCCAAGTGGGGGCTGAACCAGGGTTTCGACTATTACTTCGATAAGTTCGACTTGAGCAAATACAAGACCATTTCTCTCGGAAATGTCCAAAGAAGAGGAGATGAAGTCATTGATGAGGCCCTGAAATGGCTCGATTTGCACAAGGAGGAGCAATTTTTCTCATGGATTCATCTCTACGACCCGCATACGCCCTATGAGCCACCCTCACCCTTCAGTGAAAAATACCCCAACAGGCCATACCTGGGGGAAATTGCCTATACGGATTCTCTGTTGGGAAGACTCTGGGGTTATCTGGAACAGAATAACCTCACAGATAACACTATCCTTGTTTTTGCCTCAGACCATGGAGAAAGCCTGGGTGAACACGAAGAGAGCACCCATGGATTTTTTATCTACCAGGAAGGCATTCATGTCCCTCTGATATTTGTCACGCCTTTCAAAGGCTTGCAAGGCATTCGACGAAGCGATGTGGTCTCTCTTGTGGATATCATGCCCACGATTTTAGAAATGGATGGAGAGGTCATTCCTCATCAGATCCAGGGGAGAAGCCTTCTGCCCTTGTTTTTTGATGAAGATGGGAACGGCGATAGTTTTTCCTATGCGGAGACTTATTATCCCCGACTTCATTACGGATGGAGTGATCTGAAAAGTATCCAGGAAGGTCGTTTTAAGCTGATTATTGCGCCGGAATTAGAGCTGTACGATTTGATCGACGACCCGGATGAAAAAACCAACCTTGTCTCCACACATCCGGAAGATACGCGAAGACTCATGCGGACGGCCGAACAATTTATAGAAGAATCGAGTCAAGGAGCTTTTGATATCGACTATCACCATATCGATGAAGAGACGCGTCAGAAGCTGGCAGCGCTCGGATATATCGGAACGTTTTCTGATCAATCCTCGCTTGAAGGAAGGGTTCTAGGCAATCCCAAGGAAAAGATCGTGATCTTCAACCGGCTTTCTCGAACCAAAGAACTGATGTTGGAGGAAAAGTATGAGGAGGCAGTGGCACTGATCAATCAGATCATCGAGGAAGACCCAGATGTCATCGATGCGTACTTCACTCTCGGAAATCTCTATTTTAAAAAACGTGAGTTCGATAAGGCTCTGGATAGTTTTTTGCAAGTACTCGATAAACGGCCTGGAGACGCCTTCACCATTATCAACATCTCCAACTCCTACATGGGGATGGGGGACCTTGATGAAGCGGATAAATTTGTGGCAAGTGTCATTGATTCGATCCCTCCTGATTCCCAGTTGTATTACGTATTTGCAAACATCAAGAACCTCAAGGAAGAATACGAAGAGGCCATAAATTACTACAAGGAATGTATAAAGCTCAATCCCTCCTCTGCTTCTGCTTACAGCGCCCTCGGAGGCGTCTATGTGTTACAGAAGCGCTTTGATGATGCAGAACAGTATCTCCAAAAAGCCAATGGAATAAACCCGGAGATGAGAAATCTGCATTACAATATGGCGTTGCTCCATGAGGAGAAGGGAGAAATGACCAAGGCTGCAGATGAGTATAAGCAGGAGCTAGAAAACGTCCCACATAGCTTCAAGGCTTGTTTTAATCTTTCCCGTGTGTACCGGATGATGGGAGATGTCCACGAAGAAGAGAAGTACCTGAATAAAACGATCGAGCACAACCCTAATTTTCCAATGAGTTATTTCTACCTGGCGCGGATTTACGTAAATCGTGGGGAGAGGTATGAGGAGGCCGTTTCACTCGTGGAAAAAGGGATGGAATTGAAACCGGCGGATAAGGACCTCCCGTTGGGCTATTTTCTCCTTGCAGACCTCTACAACAGGCTCGGACAGAATGCCAAATCAGAAGAATATGCCAGTAAAGGCAGGGCGCTCGTCCAGGATAATTCCAAAAGCAACAATCCCCCAAAATAATACTCCCCTACACTAAACGGTTTTGGGAATGCAAATTCCCGTCTTGGATTGAAATGGGCCGGCAAAATCCTGAGCTATATTCCCTTTTAAGCTCGCTCCAGGGTGTTCCCGAAGAGACCAAAAAATAAGAGTTGCGCTGCCATAAATTATTTTTTATACTTGGCAGTTCGTGTGAGGCTAAGACACAGGTTTAAGATGTGTATCACCGATAAACTATAGAGGAGAAAATCCATGAAACAAATCAGCGAGCAAGTTGAAAATGCCATCACAGACGCCATCAAACTGGAGATAAACGGACGGAAATTTTTCGATCATGCAGCGGATATCACCACACACGA
>JAGLRY010000064.1 GCA_023135995.1 Candidatus Aminicenantota bacterium
ATTCTCCTAACCTATTCATATTAAATCAATTAACACCAATACGAAAGATGGCATAAAACTTGCGGTGTATTTGCCTTAAACAGTGTATTCTTTTATCATTATAGGAAAGTGTGATGCCTAGAAAGTTTCCGTGGCTCCCTGCAGTGATCGTTCTGCTCCTGTTGTGCGGGACTGGGTTTTTCTCCAAATCTGCTGGAAGACGCAGAGAGATACAACCGAACTATGGAGGAATCTTCCGGCTCAAATCATTCACTGACGTCTACCGAACGGAACTCGACCCGGCAAGCCCTGATTCCTTCATATTTCTCTCCGAACAGATCTATGATGGCTTGGTGAGGTTGAATAAAAATCTCCACATCCAACCAGCCCTTGCCGAATACTGGGAGATATCTTCTGATAAAAAGGTCTACACATTCTATTTAAGACAGGGCGTCAAATTCCATCATGGCAAGGAGCTCGTTGCGGACGATGTCAAGTATTCGCTGGAGCGGCTTCTCGATAAAGAAACGAATTCTCCCTATTATCAGTTTTTTGTAAACCGGGTGGACGGTGCTGTGGACTTCCGTGAGGAGAGAGCCGACCATGTCAAGGGATACAAGGTTGTCAATGACTTAACTTTTGAGATGCATCTCACAAAACCTTTTGTCTCAGCCCTCTATCTGATGAGCATGAATTTTTGCAAGATCCTCCCCCGGGAAAAAGTAACTGAAGAGGGAAGAGACTTTTTCCGCAGGCCCTCGGGGACGGGCCCCTTTATGTTTGACTTTTGGGTGCGGACGACAAAACTGGAGATCGCCGGTCTTCGGCTTAAACAGAACTCCGAATATTTTGAGGGCCGGCCGTATCTAGACGGAATCGAGTTTTGTTCTCTGTTTACCATCGATCATTTCTACAATAGAGAGATCGACGCCATCCCTATTCTCTCCAGGAGATTACTTGATTCAGAGTTTCAGCTGTTCGAGGACGGCCCTTTGACGCATTACTTTCTGGGCATGAGTTGTCAGATTTCCCCCTTGAACCGGGCATCCGTGAGAAAAGCCATCTCCTATGGGTTCGATAAACAGGCGATCGTAGAGGCAGCCAGAGATATCAAATATCATCGGGCTCCGACAGACAACTATATTCCTTCTCATTTGCCCGGTTTTTTTCCACCGCATGAGGGAGAGCCCTTTAATCTGGAAAAAGCCAAGGACCTGCTCCAAAGGGAGGGTTTTTCCGAGCAGGATAAATTTCCTCGGGTTACCGTTTATTTCGAATCACCACGAACAGATTGGAAGCATAAAATTTACAGAGAATTACGAGATCAACTGCGAGACATGGGCATCGACTCCCGCCAGGATTTCTACGACTCTCCTGAAGAATTAAAAAGTACCAGGAAGCCCTACTTGATATTCGTCGAGAGGAAGATGAGCTTCCCTGATCCAGAGGATATGGTCCGTCCTCTGTTTCATTCCAAATCGATCTTTAATGTGTTTGAATACGTCAACACTAACCTCGATCGACTTCTGCAGATGGCAGAAGTGGAGAGGAGCTGGAAAAAAAGAATCAACCTTTTCCACAAGATCGAGGAGCTATTGTTTGCAGATATACCGGCCATTCCTCTGTTCTCTCACCAGAATAGAGTGGCCATACAACCCTATGTCCGCGGAGTCGAATATCCCTCTTTGGGTTTTTACTACTTGGACGCTAAAAAGATTTGGTTGGATAAATAAAAACATATTTATTTATCTACGTATAAAGAAATGAGGCCATTGCTGATGAGTTTGCGGACAAAATTTATTCTTGCCGTCATATTGTTGCTTTTTGTTCTGATGGGCTTGATCTTCTTTGTCATCGAAAAGCGGGAAGTGAGCGCCATTTATGAAGAGCAAATTAGCAGGGGATTCCTGGAGGCAGAGTATTTGATCCAGTTGAATTATGATGAGTTCGTGGTCTTTAGGGATGTCGCAGGGGCAGCGGAGAACATCGAAAAACAGATCGATGATAAATTGATCTATATTGTGTTTTACGATGCGAACAATACTCCCTTTGCCGGGAATGAATTTATTAAGGACTATGAAGACATCTATTTGAACAGCAATTTTATTGAACGGGAACTTGAAGGAGATTACTATTCCGAGAGGAAGGAGCTGAAAGACCCGGCAACCAATCAGATCTTGCCTGTACTGGAGATCGAAGCACCCATATACGTTGAAGGTTCTCCTCGCAGATGGGGCTCCGTCAAGATCGGGCTTTCTTTGGAGGAGGCCCGCGCTGAGATCAGAGACACGCATATCAAGCTGGTCTTGATCGCCGGCCTGGGGCTTCTTGTTGGCATTATTGGCTCGATCCTGTTATCCAGGGGAATCACCACATCGTTGAAAAAGCTGGTGGATGGGACGGTAAGGATATCCAAAGGAGATTTTTCCCGCAGGATCGACCTCTCATCCCATGACGAGATCGGCAATCTCGCCAACAGCTTCAACAACATGAGTGCGCAGCTTCTTCTCATCAAAAAGCGCATGGAGGAAGCCAGCAAGAAATTGATCCATGCAGAGAAACTGGCGTCCATCGGGCGTTTATC
>JAGLRY010000065.1 GCA_023135995.1 Candidatus Aminicenantota bacterium
GTCCAAAAAATTTCAGAGAGCGAATGTTGGGGAGAGGTCGAGAAAGGACATCTGGAAATTTGCCAAGAAGGGATCGAGCACATCGAGATTTTCATCAAGGAGCTTCTGAATTTTACCCGCGTCACTGATCTGAATTTCTTGCAATTCCCCATGGAGCAGGTCATCGACAGTTCACTCAAGATGATCGCAGATTCGTTGGAGTTGAAAAATATCCAGGTTAAGAAGGTCTATCAGAAGGGGCTGCCTCCTGTCTTTGTGGATGGCGATAAAATGAGGTTGGTGATCGTCAACATCCTCCGCAATGCCTATGAGGAGCTGGATGAGGGAGGCGAGATCGACATAATCCTCTCTCTCCAGGAAGAGGAAGAAGACAGGAAGATTAAGATTGAGATCACTGATAATGGGACTGGCATCGCGGAAGCTGAGTGGGACAATATCTTTGAGCCTTTTTACACGACAAAATCAGCCGGCATCGGGTTGGGTTTGGCCAATGCGAAAAAAATTGTGGAACAGCACAATGGATCCATTCGGATCTTAAAGAAAGAAGGAAAGGGAGCATGTTTTGAGATCCTTATTCCTTGTGGGGAAGAACAATGAAATCGATCCTAATCATTGATGATGATCCTTTGATCAGGAAAACACTCTCGTCGCATCTTGCCAAGGATAAATTTGAGGTCCTAATGGCTGAAGATGGTGGAGAAGGGCTTGAACAGTATGAACAGTACCTTCCAGATCTCGTTATCCTCGATATCCGTCTTCCGGACATGGATGGCTTGGAAGCGTTGCGCTTGATCAAAGAAAAAAACAAAAATGCCAGTATTATCATTATGACGGCGTACGATGATATGAAAACCACTGTGGATGCCATCAAATTAGGGGCATTCGAGTACCTGGTGAAGCCACTGGATCATGTCGAGCTGGACCTGACCATCGCAAAAGCTTTCCAAGTGCAGAACTTGGAAGATAAACTCAGCTATCTTGTCGAGGAAAAACAGAAGGAATACACCATTGATAATATCATCGGCCGTTCTCCCCAGATGAGAGAGGTCTTCAAGTTGATAGGATCTGTGGCCCCGACCCGCACGAATGTTCTCATCCAGGGTGAGAGCGGCACCGGGAAGGAATTGGTCGCCAAAGCCATCCATTACAACAGTCCCTACAATCGGGAACCCTTCATCGTGATCAACTGTTCCGCCATTACGGACACGCTCCTGGAGAGTGAACTCTTCGGACACGTAAAGGGGGCGTTCACCGATGCCGTGTGTGAGACAAAAGGAAAGTTCGAGATCGCAGGCAAAGGGACTCTCTTTCTGGATGAGATCGGAGATGTGTCGCCGAGCCTCCAGTCGAAGCTGCTCCGAGTGACTGAAACCCGGGATTTCATGAAGGTCGGGGGGGAAAAAGTCCTCAAAACAGAGGCGAGGATCATTGCGGCCACAAACCAGAATCTGAGGGAATTGATCGAGAAGGGCACCTTTCGGGAGGACCTCTACTACCGCCTTAAAGTTGTGGTGATCCAGCTGCCCCCTCTGCGTTCGAAAAAAGAAGATATTCCAGAGCTTGTTGGGTATTTGCTGGAGAAAATAAACAATGAACTCCGCAGGAATGTCAAAAAAATTCCTCCTCCGGTGATGAAAATTCTGAAAGAACACGCGTGGAGAGGGAATGTTCGAGAGTTAGAGAATGCCCTGACCCGCGCCGTCATCTTGGCTAAGGGGGATGTCCTCCTCGAAGAGAATCTGCCGCTTGAAGGGGCTGAGAAAAAGGTCCTTCCGAGAGAACTCGTCCCGATAAAGGATGTGGAAATGAATTATATCCAGCATGTCCTCACAGAAATGAGGGGAAACAAGACAAAAACGTGCCGAATACTCCAGATCAGCCGGCCAACTCTCGACAAAAAAATCAAAGAATACGATCTGAAAATCTAGCGCTTTTTCCTCTTTTAGAGCACTCCCCAACGGGTATGTAAACGCATTTTACCCCATGTAAATTATTTTATCC
>JAGLRY010000066.1 GCA_023135995.1 Candidatus Aminicenantota bacterium
GTCGTTGTGGACGACGACGACAGCATCAGGAAGACCTTCTTCATGATCCTTCATGATAATTACAGAGTCTATCTGGCTAAAGATCCGAAGGAAGCTTTGCACCGGTTCAAGAAAACCAATGTGGATTTGATCATAGCCGATTTGAAATTACCCGATATCAGTGGCCTCGAAATGATTTCCAGGTTCAGGGAAGCCGGATACAAAGGTGAGGCGATCTTGATATCTGGCTTTGCCGATATGATCGACATGGACGAATTGGACCGTCTTTCTATCGGGCATTTTTTCGTTAAACCTTTAGATCTCAATGCGCTGAACCATTCCATAGAATATCTTTTGAATGGGAAGCACAGCAAGGAAAACAGGGTATAGAAACAACCAACATGCCAAATGGAATACGGAGATTGGATGAAAGTGTAAAAACTAGCAGAATGACGTACATCCATCCAGCCTGGTACTCCTTTATCAAATACTGCGAATCCATGAGGTATGGTGAGATCGATAGACTCAAGATCCAGGATGGTCTCCCTATGCTGGCCGAAGAGGTGAAGAAGAAAATAAAATTTACGGGATAAAAGGAGAGATACAATGGCTACAGAAAACGTACACACAGACCAAAGTGTTCCCCCAATTGAAGGAGCAATCGGCAGGGCATACTATGAGACGGAATCAGTCGAAAAGATAAGTCCTGAGTATCTCGATGAATGGAAAGAGAGGACTTTCCGCAAGGAGGTCTTTGAGCTTTTCATTGAGTATTTTTGTATCCGACAAAGAGTCCCCTTCAAAGAACTCATTGGAAGTGTGGAAAAGAGCATTCTGATTCGAACCCTGTCGCAATGCAAGGGATGCCAAAAAAGTGCCGCAAAATTTCTGGGCATCAAATACACCACGCTGAACGAAAAACTAAAAAGATACAACATCAACTTCGAAAAAAAACCGTTTTGAAAAAAGTGTGCCTGTGATATATACTTTTGGATTCCCCTTTGGAGCCAAAGGATGAAATATATCAAACGATATCGATGGCCAATTTTCGGTGTTGCGCTGCATTTGCTTTTGATCCCCCCAATCATGCGCACAGACATTCCTGGAATTGGGGATCCAGGAAAACCAGTAAATGAGGCCTTTTGTCGTGAAGCATCAGGCCAAGAAACCGGGGATGTCTCTGAAACCTGGATGGGCGTTTACATGCAAGGCGTGAAGGTCGGATACAGTCACAGTAAGGAATTTGATCTTGTCCAAGATGGAAAATTTTTCCAAAAGAGTATCCAGGAGTCTTATATGAAAGTCTCTCGGTTGGGAGGCAATCCCGTGGAGATATCGACGTCGCAAGATTCTCTCTATGACGCTGAGAAAAATCCAGTCGCAACCACGATACGAACAAAACTCTCTTTGAGTGAAACAGTGATAAGGGCAGAGGTCAAGCCCGATAGGATCGTATTTTTCTTCGGAGACAAGATAACCAAGGAATTACCCTACACGGAGAAATTCTACTTGGGGATTCCTCTTGATGAGATCATCGAAGACAATGGACTAAGCGCTGGAAAGGAATACACCTTCAAGATCCTGGAGCCGCTCACTCAATCCCTTATTGATATTTCTTTTGAGGTCTTACAGGAAGAATCCATTCTTTTATTAGGAGAACACATGTCTCTGTGGCATGTCCGCACCAAAATGACTGAAATCTTTCCGATCGTCATGGACGAGTGGATCGATGAAAAAGGGGACGTATGGAAGTCCGTGAGTGACGCGGGATTTCTGCATACGACCTCTATCCGCATGCCGAAAGAGAAGGCTTTAGAGTTATCCGAAAAAAATTTGGATATTGCCTTTTCTGTGTTGATAAAGTCGAACGTCGAGTTTGCCCATGCTCAGAAGGTTCAAAAAGTCACTTTTAAAGTCAGCGGAATTCCTCTCGAGAAGATCAAAGATCTTCCATTTGATGGAGTAAGTCAGATACTTTTAGAGATCAAAGAGGACCACGCTCTTATTCAAACACGATCACTGGTGTACACTGGAAAGAAAGCCATACCTTTTCCAGTCAAAGAGGAAGCGTTCGCCAAATATTTGGCCTCCACAACATTTTGTCAGTCCGACGATATTGAGGTCGAACAGGTCGCCAAAGACATCGTTGGGGACGAACGAAATTCCTGGGTGGCGTCAAAAAAGATCGCCGAGTGGGTGAGTCGTGAGATGGAGCCGAACTATGATGTGGGATTCGCTTCAGCTAAAGAGATTCTCGAAAATCGTGAGGGCGACTGCTCTGAGCATACTGTGTTAATGGTGGCTCTCTGTCGTTCCGTGGGGATTCCTGCGAGAGCCGCTGTTGGCGTCATGTACGGACAGGGGATTTTCGCCTATCACATGTGGTCTGAGGTCTATGTGGGCGAGTGGGTGGGATTGGATGTCAAATGGTTGGCCGTGGATAAACAGAGCGGTGAGTATTACACTGACGCCACACACATTAAATTGGGCGATAGCGCCCTGGATGAGAGGATTTTCCAAGAAATGGGTCAGGCCATGTCAGAAGTCATCGGGAAGCTGAAGCTTGAAGTCTTGGAATACAGCGAGGATAAATAGACTCTCCTTAAACCGCGCGTCCGGTTTTGTCTTTTTGTAAATATTGTTTACACGCCGACTTGTTTAGTCCCTTTCGCCTTCCTCTCATTTTGTTCTCCCAATATATGTAGGGTCAGCTCCCCGAGCGGACCGTTTGGGAAACGGTCCCTATATCTCAATATGCCATCATTCTTCAATGGATGCATTTCCAAATCCGTGATGTCATGAATACTCAATCGCGCTCAGCGGAGAGAAGTGATATAATCGTCTGGATCATGAAGGTCTATCTGGATTGTTATCCGTGTTTCTTCCAACAGGCACTCAACACTGCTCGGATGATCACAGACGATGAAGAGACGATCCATCAGGTCTTGCTCGAGGTGAATACTCTCCTGCCAGAGATCTCGGGCGATGTCACTCCTCCAGAGATCGGCCGCAAGGTCTACAGAATCGTCTCTCGATTGACCGGTGTTCAAGATCCTTACAAAGAGATCAAGCAAAAGTGCACACAACAAGCTCTGGCTCTTTATCCGGATTTGAAGGAGAGGGTGCGATCGGCTGATGATCGTTTGAAAACGGCTATACGGATCGCCATTGCTGGAAATGTGATCGATTTTGGGTCCAACATACCTTTTGACATAGAGAAAGATGTCGGATTCATCCTCAGCCAGAAGTTTGCCATCGATCACTACGATGTCTTCAAGACGGCATTGACCCGGGCTAAAAGTGTTCTTTACGTCGCTGACAATGCTGGGGAAACAGTGTTTGATCGTGTTCTTATTGAAGAGCTCGGGAAACCTGTGACCTATGTGGTTCGGGAACATCCGATCATCAACGATGCTGTTCGGGAGGATGCCATCGCCGCCGGTTTAGATAAAGTTGTAGACATTGTCTCTTCGGGTGTCGATGCACCAGGCAACATCTTGCGCCTGTGCTCGGATGATTTCTTCAAGATCTATGAAGTTGCAGACTTTATTATCAGCAAGGGGCAGGGCAACTATGAAGGGCTGTCTGAGGAAAACCGTCCCATCTTTTTTCTCTTGAAAGCCAAGTGCTCTGTTATTGCCAAACACATCGGCGTCAAACAAGGGAGCATCATTCTAAAACAATCAAAATTCTTCGACACGCATCCTGCTTTGTGATTCCCAGAGTGGAAAGATTTGCACTTTATTTTTTTCTATTATAATATCCGTATAAATCCATTTGAGGATTTTTTCCTAGATCTTTGAAAGGAGGATTCATGGGGAAAAAAATAGGCCGGAGAGAATTCATCAAAAAGAGTGCCCAGTATGGCCTGACTGCAGCAGTCGGAGGGAGTACACTCAGTCATTTGGTTCATGCCCCCTCGGCTTTTGCGATGGCCCACGAAGGGCACGGTATTGCTGTGGTCGAAGGTGTGGACTATTTTGCGAGCACGTTCAAGGCTGTTGAACTCCTCGGAGGGATGGATCATTTCGTCCCGAAGGGCTCGAGGGTGGCCATTCTTCCCAATGTCCAGAGGTGGCATCCGGGGACTTTCACGAAGCCGGAGATCGTACGCGCGATCGTTCAGATGTGCAAAAAAGCGGGCGCCAAAGAGGTCAACTGTCTTTCGTGGCTGGGGATGGACAATTGGGAAAAGGCTGGCTTAGCCTCTGTGCTGAAAGAAGAGGGTGCAAACTTGAAGCTAGTCGAAAGTGAGGAGGCCAACTTTAAGCCCGTGAAAGTTCCAATGGGCAAAGCCCTCAAGGAAGCCATGATCATGAAAGAGTTTTTCAACAACGATGTCTTTATCGATATCCCCATCACGAAGGACCACGCGGGAAATAAATTCACGGGGACGATGAAGAACATGATGGGCCTGAATTATCCCACGAACAACAGAGAGAATTTCCACAGACCCGGCTGGAAGACAGACATCAACGACATCAAACACCTCGACCAGTGCATAGCCGACCTCAACACAATCTTTTTGCCGGCCCTATGCGTAGTGGATGCCACAGAGTTTATCATCACCAATGGTCCGATGGGGCCGGGAGAGATCACCAAGCCTCAGCAGGTTGTTGCCGGTGTTGACAGAGTGGCGATGGATGCCTATTGTTGCACACTGTGGGGATTAGAAGCCGAGGATCTCTTCCAGATCAAGATGGCGCAAGATCATGGGTTGGGCCACATGGACCTGAAGAAAACGAAGATCAAAAAGGTTAAGATCTAGCACGAACAATCGGCAAACAGCTCACATAATTAAGGGAGGAGGACTATTCTATGGATAAGATCACTCAGGAAGTCAAAAATAATTTTGAGGGCCATTCCAGACGGGATTTTGTCAAGTATTGTCTTGCGGGATCGACTCTCTCGATTGCGGCTTTGAGCAAATTGAATGCCTCTGTGTATCAGAGCATCAAGTCTCTGAACACCAAATACATCGAGGATGAATCGCCGGATGGAGTGTATTGGAGTGCGGTTCAACGGCATTTCCTTTTCCAAGAGGGAGTCATCATGATGAATAACGGGACGGTGGGTCCCATGCCCAAGCCGGTGTTCAACACCCTGATGAAGACCTTCAAGGTCCAGGTCACCAATCCTTATGATGTGTATAACTATATCCCTACAAAGAAAGAGGAAGTGCGCAGAAAAATCGCCGGATTCATCAATGCAGACCCGGAAGAGGTGGCCATCACCCGGAACACCACCGAGGGGCTCAACTTTGTGGCCAACGGGATGGATCTGAAAGAGGGAGACGAGGTCATCCTCTCTACGATGGAGCATCCCGGAGGAACACACCCATGGAACCTCAAAGAGA
>JAGLRY010000067.1 GCA_023135995.1 Candidatus Aminicenantota bacterium
ATGATGAGCTGCTGGATCTGGGACGTTCCTTCATAGAGTGTGTTGATCCTGGCATCGCGGTAAAAGCGCTCCACAGGGTACTCCCCGGAAAATCCGTATCCTCCATGGATCTGGATGGCTTTGTAGGCCACACGGTTCACCATTTCGCTGCAATAGTATTTGGCGATCGAAGTCTCTCGTACGTTGGGGACACCTTTATTCTTCAAATGCCCTGCACGATAGACAAGCAGACGTCCCGCCTCACACTCAACAACCATATCTGCGATCATCTGTTGGATGAGCTGGAAACTGGCAATAGGCTTCCCGAATTGGACCCTCTGTTTGGCATGTTCTTTGCTGATGTCGATGCAGCCTTGAGCCGCACCCACACATCCTGCAGCCACAGTGTACCTGCCAAAATTCAGGGTTCCCAGCGCCACCTTAAATCCCTTGTTCACATCTCCCATAACGTTTTCTTTGGGGACCCGGCAATCCTCGAGGAAGATCTCGCCCGTGTTGGAAGCGCGGAGACCCAGCTTGTCATGAAGATCGCGTGTGGAAAATCCCTCAAATCCTCGCTCCACAAAAAATGCGGTTATCCCTTTTGCTCCGGCATTCGGATCAGTCTTGGCGTAGACGATGGCTAAGTCGGCAATTCCAGCATTGGTGATCCAGGTTTTCTGGCCGTTGAGCACATAATAATCCCCATCCTCCTTGGCAGTGGCTACCATGCTGGCAGGGTCACTTCCTGCATCAGGCTCGGTGAGGCCAAAACAGCCGATCCATTCCCCGCTAGTCAACTTCGGGAGATATTTTTTCTTCTGTTCTTCACTGGCGAATTTAAAGATGGGGAGCTCCACAAGAGATACCTGTACAGAATATGTGCCCCGCATAGAAGAATCCGCCCGGCCGATCTCTTCAGCTACGATCGCATGGCTTATATAATCAAATCCCGCACCGCCATATTCCTCGGGAATTGGTGTGCCCATAAAACCCAGGCCAGCCAATTTATTAAAAATGTCGCGGGGGAACTCGGCCTTTTTATCGTTCTCAGCAGCAACAGGAGCGATCTCCTCATCGGCAAACTTCCGGATCGTGTCTTGGATCATTTTTTGTTCTTCGGTCAAATCAAAATCCATCGTCCTCTCCTAAGATTCAAGTTTTAAAAACAAATAATATGTCTAGGACCTTAGTATTTATAGAAGCCTTCTCCTGTTTTTCTGCCCAGTTTACCTTCACCAACCATCTGTTTAATGATCTCGGGCGGTCTGTAACGTTCGTCCTTGAGTTTCCCATACAGTGTTTCCATCTTGGCCAGATGGATATCGAGCCCGATCATGTCGATGAGGGCCAGTGGTCCGATTGGATGGCCCGCACCCAACTTCATGGCCTCGTCAATATCTTCGGCGGAAGCTATCCCATCGGCATAAACAGTCGCAGCCTCATTTAACAGGCTGGCTAAGACCCGACTCACGATCCCTGCCGGCGCTTCCTTGAACGTGACCACGGGAACCTTGCCCAGGACTTCCGCAAATGCTTTGGCCGTTTCGACAGTTGCATCAGATGTGTCATCCCCGCGGATGATCTCCACCAGTTTCATAATGACAGCAGGATTAAAAAAATGCATGCCGATGACCTTATCCGGACGTTGCGTGACCGAAGCAATCTCGCTCACAGAAAGAGCTGTTGTGTTTGTGACTAAGATAGTTTCGGGCGAGCAAATGGCATCCAGGCTTTTAAAGATGTCCTTTTTAAGATCGATATCTTCGTATACCGCCTCGATCACAAAATCGCTTTCCCGCGCCAGATCCATGTCTGTGGACCAGCTTATGCGAGAGAGGACAGAGTCCATGTCTTTCTGGGTTATTTTCCCTTTTTCAATCCGTCTTTGAAGACCCTTGGCGATTTTATCTTTAGCTTTATTGATGACATCATCAGACACATCGGTCACGAAAACATCAAATCCCTTTTGTGCACAGAGCTGGCCGATGCCCGCTCCCATAATTCCTCCGCCAATAACAAAAGGCTTCTTGATTTCCATAATTCCTCCTTCAATTTTAAAGAAAATCCAACATCGTAT
>JAGLRY010000068.1 GCA_023135995.1 Candidatus Aminicenantota bacterium
TCGGTTCGCCCGAAGGGTAAAAGATGCCGATTATATGAAATAGAGGTTTTATGAAGGAAAGTATCGGCAGCTTTTATGAATAATTCAGGAGAAAGATAATGGGAGAAAAACCGGTAGTCCTTGTGACAGGTGCAGGGCGCGGTATCGGCCGGGGGATCGCGATTTCGTGTGCTGAAGCTGGGTTTGACGTCGCTGGAGTCGATATTCTGTACGATCCTGCAAACAAAGATTCCGGGTTGTTCGAGTTACAAAGGAAAGTGGAAGAGCAGAAGGTCTCTTTTCTGCCTGTCCAAGGGGATATCTCAGCCCTTCATGATCATGAGAGGATCCTCAAAGAGATCCTCGATTTTTATGGGAAGGTCGATGTTCTTGTCAATAATGCGGGCATCGCTCCGGAAAAAAGAAGGGATGTCCTCACAACCACAGCGGATAGTTTTGATAGAGTTATCTCTGTTAACACGAGGGGGACATTTTTCCTGACTCAGAGGGTTGCGGTCCAGATGATCGAACACTCAAAAAAGGGATGCCTTAAAAACCCCTGCATTATTTTCATTTCATCCATCTCTGCAGAGGTCTCCTCTCCGTCCAGGGCTGAATACTGTATATCCAAGGCCGCGCTCAGTCAGGCCGCGAAAATTTTTGCAGACAGATTGACGGAATTCGCGATCAATGTTTACGAGCTCCGCCCCGGCATCATTCAAACGGATATGACGGCTCCGGTCAAGGAGAAATACGATAAGCTCATCAAAGAAGGATTGGTCCCCCAGAGACGATGGGGATTTCCTGAGGATGTGGGGAAGGCAGTTGTTGCGCTGGCAGGAGGTTTTTTTAGTTATTCCACCGGCTTAGTTCTGGAGATCAGTGGAGGCATGAACATTCGCCATTTGTGAATGAATTTTCAATGGGCTTGCAGTGGGAGAGAGATGATGATAAGAGGGAAGGAATGAACGATGAGTAAATCGGCGAGAATCTTTGAGCGTTTGCTAAAGACTCATCTCATTGCGCTTTTAACGCCCGAGAGTGCTGCGCAATGTGTGAAGGCCTATGAGCTGTGTCATGCTCTGGATGTAACATTGGAAGTAGCATTCCGTACGGTAGCAGCAGAGGGAGGGATTAAAGCCATCCTCAAAAAGCATCCGGATGCGCTGGTGCTTGCGGGAACTGTCCTCACGGTTCAGCAAGCTGAACGTGCCATTCAGGCCGGTGCAGCAGGAGTTATCTCGGCTGATTACATTCCCTCTGTTGTGGAGCTCTGTGCCCAAAAGGATGTCATGTGTGTTCCTGGAGGCCTGTCCGATGTCGGGAAACAACTGTCCCAAAAAGCGGCAGCTTATAGTTGTTCTTTGGAAGAGCTGAAGGACAAATACCCCTATCAATGGATCTATAAACTTTTTCCCACTTTTTCCGGGACGCTCAATCATCTGGACCTTCCGCGGTCATGGAGGGGGCCATACAAAGATGTGACTGTCATCTACACTGGGGGCATCAATGGCTCTACACTCAAAGAGGCTTTCCGCAAGGACCCTAAAGGTGTTTTTTGTGGCTCTGACCTGACTAAGCATGTCGATGAGCCCGAAAAAATGGCATCGGATATCCAACGGTGGAAAGACGTGTTGGAACCTCTAGAGCGATCGGTCCCAAAAAAAACGAAAAAAGGTCCGAGGGAAGAATCATCACAACCTTGTTTTGTGACTTTCGGAGAGATGATGCTCAGACTGTCACCTCCACATGGAGTACGGCTGAGCAGAGCAAGGACATTCGATGTTCACTTTGGTGGTGCAGAGGCGAATGTCGCTGTCTCCTTGGCCAATTTTGGCATCCATTCTCGTTTTGTTTCCGCACTGCCGCCCAATGACATCGGAGCCAACGCTCTTTCTGTCCTGCAAATGTATGGAGTGGATACACAATTCATTCGACGCAAAGGACATCGAATGGGACTATACTATCTCGAGCAAGGTTCAGGACCGAGGCCTTCCAAAGTTGTCTATGACAGAAGATTTTCGGCCATTTCTCAACTGAAACCCGGCGATGTCGATTGGGAGCGGGTGTTTCGAGATGCCGATTGGTTCCACTGGACTGGTATCACGCCCGCTTTGAGTGAATCTTTGGCCGAGCTACTTCAAGAAGGTTTAGAAACGGCAAATAAGCTAGGCATAAAAGTCAGCGTTGACCTGAATTACCGGAAAAAGCTATGGAGTGAAGAAGATGCTAGGTCACGCATGACGGCACTCATGCCTTATGTGAATGTCCTTTTTGGAAATGAGGAGGATCCCATCAGAATCTTTGGGCTGACACCGAAAGATTCAGATGTTGAAAAGGGCCGGATAGATGTTCAGGGGTACAAGGAACTCGCGGAATCGCTCGTCAAACAGTTCGGTTTTGAGAAAGTGGCCATTACCCTTCGTGAGAGCATCTCTGCTTCTGAAAATTTCTGGTCGGCTGTCCTTTTTGATGGTCAAAAATACTATCAGAGTCCGAGGCATCATGTCTGGATCGTCGACCGCGTGGGTACAGGGGATGCCTTCACTGCAGGACTGATTTATGGTTTCTTGAAAGGAAAGACCGAGGCCGACGCCCTCTCTTATGGCATTGCCGCCGCATGTTTAAAGCATTCGGTTCTGGGTGATTTCAGCCAGGCTACTGTCGAAGAAGTGGAGGCATTCGCCCAAGGACAGACCACAGGAAGAATCCAACGTTGAATACTTTTAAAATACTGAAAGTGTGAAGAACATCGACAAAACTGTGTGTATCAAAGGAGCAAAAACAGGATGAAATGGAAAAGCTTTCTAAACAATGTATTCAAGAAGGATATGGCCATCCTTGTCGTCCTATCACTTGTAAAACTCCTCATTCATTTCATAGCCAGCGGCCAGTACGGATATTTCAGGGATGAATTGTACTACATGGCATGCGGGGAAAATCTTGATTTTGGCTATGTGGATCACCCCCCTCTCATTGCCATTATCACGAGATTCTCCCGTATGCTCCTCGGGGATTCACTCTTTGCCATCCGGTTTTTTCCCGCTGTGGCCGGCGCACTGGTTATCTTTTTGACTGGATTGATCGTTCGGGAACTCGGGGGAAAAAGGTCGGCCATCATCCTGGCTGCGGTCGCTGTTTTAATAGCACCCATTTTTTTGGGGATCGACAGTATTCTTTCTATGAATGCCTTTGATCATCTCTTCTGGACGCTTGCCGCTTTTATCCTGATCCTTATCCTCAAGAATAAAAATGATAAACTCTGGCTCGTGTTGGGAGCGGTGTTGGGTTTAGGGCTCCAGAACAAACACTCCATCTTTTTCTTCGGGTTCGGACTTCTTGTGGGGCTTTTCCTCACGCAGCATCGAAAATATCTGTACTCAACTTGGTTGTCATTCGGGGCGCTTGGGGCTTTTATCATTTTTCTCCCTCATCTCATCTGGCAGTTCATCAATGGCTGGCCCAGCATCGAATTCATCAGGAACGCCAGTCAGTTCAAAAATCTGCCCCTCTCGCCACTGGAATTTCTCTACGGACAGGTCGTTGATATGCATCCTTTTTGTTTTCCGATCCTTTTTCTCGGCCTCATCTTTTTCCTCTTCTCCAAATACGGGAAAGACTACCGTGTGTTTGGATGGATGTACTTGGTTATTTTTGCCCTGTTTATTGTGACACGTGCCAAAACATACTATATCGCACCTATCTATCCTGTGATGTTTGCAGCGGGTGCTGTCGGCATTGAAAAGATCATCGAAAACTGGAATTTCACCTGGCTTAAGACCGCGGTACTGACATTCCTTCTGGGAGGGGGCGTGTTGACTGCACCCCTCGCTTTACCCATTCTTCCTGTAAAAGCGTATATCAATTATTCTGAATTTTTGGGTTTGGCTCCACCCCGGACAGAGGATCATGTTATGGGAGTGCTGCCTCAGCATTTTGCGGATATGTTCGGATGGCCGGAGATGGCAGAAACCGTGGCCAAGGTCTACCTCAAACTCACTCCGGAGGACCAAGCCAAATGCGGGATCTATACACAGAATTATGGAGAGGCGGGCGCCATAGACTTCTTCGGCCGACAGTATGGCCTGCCCAAAGCCATCTCTGGGCATAACAACTACTGGATTTGGGGTCCCAGGGGGTACACGGGCGATATTTTGATCATTATAGGCGGGGATGCCGCCGATCATACACAGATATTTAATAGTGTAGAACAGATCGAAATCTTCACGCATAAATATGTCATGCCCTATGAGAACAATCTCCCCATTTTTGTGTGCCGGGAGCCGCGGGTCACTATCGGGGAAGTTTGGCCGCAGGTGAAGCATTACGAATGATATTGCTTTTGTTGAACAGAGTATCGACATTTTTTATGAATAATTCAGGATTGATAAAACCTCTGAACAAGGAGATAGGGATGGCAGACAAGGAACAATTTACTGGTTTTTCCACTGAGACCCTATCTTTCTTCAGAAAATTGAAGAGAAATAACACCAAGGATTGGTTTGACAGGCACAGGGAGGAATACGATAGATTTGTTCTCGAGCCAGCCAAGGTTTTTGTTGTTGCAATGGGTGAGAAGTTCCATGCTGAGAGTGTTAAAGTCAGAGCAGAGCCTAAACTCAACCGGTCGATTTTTCGCATTTATCGTGATACCCGTTTCAGCCCAGACAAAACCCCGTACAAGACACATTTGGCTCTCTATTTCTGGGAGGGGATGCTTCCTCGAATGGAGTCTCCTGGATTCTATGTTCATGTAGAGCCGTCCAAACTCTTGCTGGGAGCAGGAATTTACATGTTTTCTCCGAAGCAGATGACTCGCTACAGGAAAGCAGTGGTCGATCCTGAATGGGGCCAAGACCTTGCCGATATCATGACAAAGATCTCTCGGCGAAAAGATTTCAAGTCGGGAGAAAAACACTATAAAAGAATTCCATCTGGATTCGATCCCGATCACCCGAATGCTGAACTTCTCCTTTACAACGGGATCCATGTGTGGGAGGAGACGACTATCCCTGAAGAATTTTACTTGGTGAAATTTGTGGATTATTGCTGGAAAAAATTCAAACCCTTCCTCCCCCTTCACGAGTGGCTGTTCGCTTTATCGAGCGGAAAAATTTAACGGGATTATTCTCCTTTCAATAAAAATCGAAGCTCTGATTTAAGGAGATTGATAGTGAAGAAGACATTATATCTAATCTGCAATGCCCACCTGGATCCTGTTTGGTTGTGGGAATGGGAGGAGGGTGCAGGAGAAGTCCTGTCAACATTTCGATCCGCAGCCAAACTGTGTGAAGAGTTCGAAGAGCTTGTCTTCAATCACAATGAAGCCGTTCTCTACCAGTGGGTCGAACAGTTCGAGCCTGAGTTGTTCATCAAACTTCAGGATCTTGTTTCCAGAAAAAAGTGGCACATCATGGGGGGATGGTACGTGCAACCCGACTGCAATATCCCCAGCGGGGAATCTTTTGTTCGACAGATCTTGGTCGGAAAACGTTATTTTAGAACGAAATTCGGAGTAGAGCCGAAAACAGCCATAAACTTCGACTCGTTTGGACACACCCGGGGATTGGTTCAGATCTTGAAGAAGTCGGGGTATTCCTCTTATCTTTTTTGCCGTCCCGACCCGAAAGGATATTCCCTTCCTTCAGAAGACTTTATATGGGTGGGCTATGATGGCTCTGAGATTTTGGCGCGCCGTGCAACCGATCACTACAACTCGTTCATGGGGAAGGCACGGCAGCGCGTGGAAGAGTGGCTGGAAAAGAATCGTGACAAGGAGTTCGGGGTCTTGCTCTGGGGAATAGGCAATCATGGAGGCGGTCCTTCTCGCTTAGACTTGGAACAACTGCGGGAGCTTTTAACAGAAGAATCCGACTGGACAATCTGTCATGCTGTACCAGAGGATTATTTTGAACGCGTGGCAAAGAAGAGCAAACAACTCCCGCGCCACACGGCAGACCTTAATCCATGGTCTGTGGGGTGTTATACCACCATGGCCCGCATCAAGCAAAAACACCGCGAGCTCGAGAACACGTATTACAAGACAGAAAAGATGGTCACATCAGCTTTCTGCCAGGGACTGATGGACTATCCATCTGAACCATTCAGAGTCGCTCTCGAAGACCTTCTCTTTTGTGAATTCCATGACATTCTGCCCGGGTCATGTATTTCTGAGGCGGAAGCCTCCGCACTCCAGAGAATGGATCATGGGCTGGAGATACTCGCACGATTGAAGGCCAAAGCCTTCTTTGTTTTGCTCAACGGACAACCCCCGGCTGGAGAGGGCGAGTTTCCCATTTTTGTCTACAATCATCATCCATTCCCGGTGGAGGAGACGATCATCTGTGAGTTCCAGCCGCAAGAACCCAATGAAAACAAGGCAATATTCTGGCTCCCCGAGATTTACGATGAGAATCAAACAAAAATTCCCTTTCAGCTGGAGAAGGAGAGCTGCAACATTTCTGTGGACCAGAGAAAGCGAGTTGTTTTTCGAGCGACACTCAAACCCAGCCAGATGAATCGTTTTTCCTGTCAACTGAAAGAAGTTGTCCCCGAACCAAAGTCCTATGAACCTGCAGGGAAGGAGATAGAGGTCAAGTCCGAGGATGTCCAAGTGATTGTCGATACAGAGAGCGGGTGGATCAAGGCTTATCGAGTTTCCGGGACAGATTATCTGAGGCCGGACTCTTTCCAGGCCCTTGTCGTTGAGGATTATCCCGACCCATGGGGTATG
Organism: Candidatus Aminicenantota bacterium; assembly: GCA_023135995.1. Lineage (GTDB taxonomy): Bacteria > Acidobacteriota > Aminicenantia > Aminicenantales > Aminicenantaceae > WTAW01. The sequence continues at coordinate 6,713 of JAGLRY010000068.1, forward strand.
TTGGTCAATTCTTTTAGAAAAGTCGTCGGCTCGTTCTCCCTGATGACAAAAAAGGAAAGCGCACGCTTTGCGGGGATCTCTCTAACAGAATTGGACCCTGTGCGAATGATCGAGGATGGCCCAGTGAGGACTGTGGTAGAAGCTCTGTTCAAGTACCGCAGTTCCTCCCTCTGTGTGCGCTACAAGATTCCCAAGCAGGACAATGCTTTCGAGATAGAGGTCCGTGTGTACTGGAACGAAAAAGACCGCATGCTCAAACTTTCCATACCGACAGCATTTGCGGAGGGGGGCTGTAGAGGCCAGGTGGCCTATGGTGTTGAAGATTTTAAGGATAGAGGTGTGGAACTGGTCGCACAAAAATGGATCGGTGTATATTCTGCAAACAACCAACACGGGCTGACAGTGATCAACGATGGGACGCATGGTTTTGATTTTGCAGAGGGAGAGCTGCGCATTTCTCTTTTGAGGTCGGCGGCCTATGCGGCCCATCCTGTCGGAGACAACATACACATCGTTCCTCAGGATCGTTTGGAGCCGCGAATCGACCAGGGCGAGAGAGTATTCCGGTTCTGGGTGCAGGGAGGAGAGGCGTCTCAGAGATTTTCTTCAATCGACCGTGAGGCTCTCGTTAAGAATGAAACTCCGATGGTCCTTTCGTGTGTGCCTTCTGGGACAGGGATAAAACTCCATCCAGGAATATGTTTGGATGATGAG
>JAGLRY010000069.1 GCA_023135995.1 Candidatus Aminicenantota bacterium
GTCACCATTCCTGGCAGATCGTTATCCTTTGAGGTCACCCTCAAAGGTTTTGAGATAAAAACCCTGGCTGTGGACCTGGACACAGATGAGGTTTTTGAGGTGGATCTTTTGGAAAGGACACTCAAATAGAGGAATCGAACGGATGAAGGATTCTGTATCTGTGGTTTTGGTCGGGGCAGGCGGTATGGGGCAGTGCTATCTGAAATATCTGTTCAAAGAGTATTCTCCTCCGAGGGTCCGTCTTCTTGCTGTCGTAGAACCACAGCCTGAAAAATCGGCATCTTATGCCAAACTCATGGAGAGGAGGATTCCCATCTACCCCACGCTCAGCGAATTCTATGAAAAAAATCCTCCTGTCGATCTCGTGATCATCGCCTCGCCCATACATCGCCACGTGCCACAGTCATGCCAGGCTTTACAGCGGAGTAATTTTGTCCTGTGTGAAAAACCTCTTTCCGCAACAGTTCAGGATGCACGGAGGCTGGTTACAGAAACACATTCTACGGACCGTTGGGTGAAAGTCGGTTACCAGTGGTCCTTTTCTGAAGCCATCCAGGCCTTAAAAAAGGATATCATCCGGCGACGGTTCGGCAGGCCCTTGCGTTTAAAGAGCCTATGCTTTTGGCCGAGAGACCTGCTCTACTTCCAGAGAAACGATTGGGCGGGAAAAAAAATAAGTGAGGAGGGCCATTGGGTTTTGGACAGTCCCGCCAACAATGCTATGGCTCATTTTTTACATAATGCCTTTTATGTATTGGGAGATCGAACCGAGTTAAGTGCAATGCCCCAGGAAGTTATGGCAGAACTCTATCGGGCGTATCCTATTGAGAACTATGATACTATCGCCTGTCGTGCTTGGACAGTTAACGGAGCTGAGATCCTTTTCTATGCGTCCCACGCCACTTTTAAGGAAATGGGCCCCATGTTTTCCTTTGAATTTGAAAGAGGAGTTGTGTCCTTCGGGGAAAAGGGGGATGCTGTGGTGGCCATCACAAATGATGGGGAAGAAACAAACTACGGGTCGCCTGAAAAGGACCCCTTTAGAAAGCTTAATAACGCACTGTCAGCTGTGCATTCAAACCGCCCTGTGATCTGTGGACCAGAAGCTTCCTTCGCTCAAACCCTGTGTATGAACGGAATTCAGGAATCTGTTTCAGATATCTGCCCCTTCCCAAAGTCCAGGATCATAAAGGACAAAAGCAGAATTTGGGTCGATGGTCTGGCGGAAGAATTCTATGCGTGTTACCAGAAAGGGATCCTGCCGAGCGAGTCGGATCATTCTTGGACCTGCCGAGGTAAAAATATCGATCTCCAAAATTATGAGTTTTTCCCTGGAGGAGCTCAACCTAAAGGAGACTGAAAGGATGTTTTCCCCCTCAAAGAAACTTGTTGAGAAGACGCTCCATTTTGATTCTCCCAAAAGAATCCCCCGGCACGTGTGGTTGCTTCCCTGGGCGGAAGAGCACTATGCTGATTCTTTACGTCAATTGAAGGAAAGGTTCCCCGACGATATACAGGCTGCTCGAGCTGTGTATCATAAACCGACAGAGGCTGTGGGCGATCGATACAGCCAGGGCACTTATATTGATGAATGGGGCTGTGTATTTGAGAATCCGCAAGATGGGATCATAGGTATCGTTCGAAAACCACGGATCTCCGATTGGCAGGACTTGGATGATTTTTTCCCTCCACAATCAACCTTAAGCCTGGATAGAGATGCCATAAATGCCTTTTGCCGAGAAAGCGATAAGTTTATCCTTAGCGAAACAACCGCACGGCCTTTTGAACGACTGCAGTTTCTCCGGACGATGGAGCAGGCTTTGATCGACCTCGTCGAACAACCCCCTGATCTTTTTGAGCTTCTGCAGCGGATTCACGCACATTATTGCAAAGAGATCGAGGTTTGGGCACAGACGGACATCGATGGCATTGCCTTGATGGACGATTGGGGGACGCAATCGTCATTGATCACATCACCCGATATTTTTCGACAGATCTTCAAGCCCATGTACCGTGACTATGTGGAGATCGCACGCCATTTCGGTAAATATGTATTCCTCCATACCGATGGCTACATCATGGATGTCTTTCCTGATTTTATCGAGATCGGCATCGATGCCATCAACAGCCAGATCTTCTGTATGGGCGTGAAGGAATTGGGGGAACGCTTTCGTGGGAAGATCACTTTCTGGGGAGAGATCGACAGGCAGCACCTCCTTCCCAACGGAACTCAGGAAGACATAGCCCAAGCTGTTTGTAAAGTCAGGGACGAACTCTATGAGAAGGGTGGTGTCATTGCCCAGTGTGAATTCGGCCTCAAAGCCAAACCGGAGAATGTGCTTGCTGTTTTTGAGACCTGGAACTCATTCCGTTTTTGAGGGTCAGACACCATGG
>JAGLRY010000007.1 GCA_023135995.1 Candidatus Aminicenantota bacterium
CTGAATTCCTGGGAGTGCTCATTTTTTTTTAATTCCGCTTGAAAATGGGATTTTGTGGTGCTATTATATTTGGGCCTTCTCGCAACCCACTCTCAGCATCTATGAAGGTTTTCCACAGGTGTGAAAATTTCTGTGGAAATCTCATTGAAACAGATGGAACACAAAGATAAAAATAATCCTTGGCTCAAAATACAGAATGAGATCCAAAACGAAATAGACAAAAACAGTTTCGAGACCTGGTTCTCTCCCACGGTCTATATCGGCGAAGAATCGGATTCCCTCTACATAAAAGTGCCCAACTCCTATTTTAAAGATTGGCTCTCTTTTCACTACACGAGCCTGGTCAGTAGGATCTCCCAAGATCTTTTTGACAAGTCCTATGAGATCAAATACATTGTGGACGATACTTCCTCCCCTTTCATCCGCCGGTCTCCTGAGGAGCGGAAGTCAAAACACGGCCAACTCCTCAATCCCAACCTTAATCCGAATTACACATTCGAAAACTTTGTTGTCGGTTCATGCAACCAATTTGCCCATGCCGCAGCTACGGCGGTAGTTAAAAATCCAGCAAAATCCTACAATCCTCTTTATGTTTATGGTGGTGCTGGCTTGGGCAAAACTCATCTAATGAATGCCATTGGCCACAATATATTAAATAACTGTCGCAGCCTTAAGATTCTCTATATCACGACCGAAAAGTTCATGAACGACCTTATCAATCATCTCCAATACGGAAAAGTCCTTGATTTCCGCCAAAAATACCGCAGTGTGGACGTTCTTCTTATCGACGATATTCACTATCTATCCGGGAGAGAAAGAACCAAAGAAGAATTTTTTCACACCTTTAACCACCTCTACGACAGCCAAAAACAGATCGTTATCTCCAGTGACTGTCCGCCCAAAGAGATCCCCAATCTCGAAGAGCGTTTCAGCTCTCGGTTCGAATGGGGATTGATCGCCGACCTCAAACCTCCTGATATCGAAACCCGCATCGCCATCCTTAAGAAAAAATCGGCATTGGAGCGGATCGACCTTCCTGAGAGTGTGGCCCTCTTCATCGCAGATAAAGTCCGTTCCAACATCAGGGAGCTTGAAGGGTATCTTCGCCGCGTCATCGCCTATTCCTCTCTCAAGGGAGAGGACATTGATTTAGACTTGGCCAAAGAAGCCCTTAAAAGCTTGTTGGACGCAACCTCACACATCGTAACTGTGGAAAAGATCCAAAAGATCGTCTGTCATAAATTCAAGATCATGCTCTCCCAACTGAAAGCCAAAAACAATTCTCCAAAAGTCGCATTCCCCCGTCAGATCGCCATGTATCTCTCCAAAGAGCTGACGAAAACTTCTCTTCCAGAAATAGGTAAAAAATTCGGTGGAAAACACCACACCACGGTCATACATAGTGTCCGCAAGATCGAGAAACTAAGAATGAAAGACCCCGAATTTAACAAAGAAATAAACAGTATAATTAGCTATATTCGTTAGAGAATCAGTAAATTACGGGAGTTTTTCACATTTTCATTTGCTTTTATTATTTTATTTATTTAATCTTATTTATATTTATTAAAGAATAATAGATCCAATAAGGAAAAGTGGAAAAATGAAATTCTCAATCGATAAAGAAGACATTCAAAGAGAGCTTCAACTCCTCCAAGGCATTGTGGAAAAAAGGAACACAATGCCCATCCTTGCCAACATTTTGATCAATACTTCAGAGAATGAGGTCGAGCTCACAGGGACAGACCTCGAAGTTGGTCTCAAAACCCACTTCCCTGCAGAAATCGAGGAAAAGGGGTCCATTACAATATCCGGTAAAAAGCTGTTCGAGATCGTGAGGTCGTTAGCTGGAGATAAAAAAGTGACATTTCATGAGAGTGACAGTCTCCTCATGGAGATCATCTCTGGGGAAAGTCAGTTTAAAGTTCTCTGTTTGCCCAAAGAAGATTATCCTCAGGTTCCAGAGCCAAAATTTGAAAAGAAGATCGTACTTCCATTGGAAAAATTCAAAGATATGATCGAAAGAGTGTATTTCGCCATCACACAAGAACAGAGGTACTATCTGAATGGGGCCTTGATGATCCTTAAGGATAACAGCATAGAGATGATAAGCACCGACGGTCACCGGTTAGCCTACACATCCATGATGTTGGATGATCTGCATGTCGAGGGAGAGATCAAGGGGATCGTTTCAAAAAAAACGCTCAATGAACTGAGAAAGTTTGAGGATGAGACCATCGAGTTCGATTTAGATGAGAACAATCTCTTCTTCAAAGTGAAGAACCGAACTCTGATGTCAAGGATCATTGAAGGAAAATTTCCCAACTATGAGGCTGTCATCCCTCAGGACAATACAAACATCATAGTTTTTTCCCGCGAGGAGATCACAGATGCTATTCGCCGCGTATCTCTATTATCCACAGAGCGTTCAAGAGGAATAAAGTTTAATATAGAGAAGAAACAGATTCGGCTTTTTTCATCAAACCCAGAAATAGGAGAAGCGCGCGACAAGGTGGATGTCGATTATGACGGCGAGAGCTTTGAAATAGGCTTTAATTCTCAATACATCCTTGATTTTCTGACAACCGTCAAATCAGAGCGAGTGCGCTGTGAAATAAAGGATGAAAACAGCGCCGTCTTACTAAGGCCCGATGAAGAGGGCGCGATCAAGTATCTGTATGTCCTGATGCCCATGAAGATATAGCCTTTTTACTCAGAAGGCTTAAAAGAGATGGGTTTCCCCAGAGATAAGATGTTTCCGTCAGCATCGATGAGGACAGCGCCGTACTGGGGGTATAAACAGAGGATTTTTTGTGCTTGTGTGGACACAAACAAGGCCGTTGACAGTGCATCACAGAGCGCTGCCTCAGGGCCGACCACAGTCACGCTCTGTTTTCCTCTTGCTGGAAAGCCGGAATGGGGGTCAAACACGTGGTGGTAACGGACCCCCTTTTCAACGAAATATCTCTGGTAATCGCCGGTTGTCGCTGCGGCTTCATCGGAGATGGAAAGAATTCCTGAGAATCCTGATTTTCTTGGATGCTTAATGCCGATCTTCCAAGGAAGATCTTTAGGGTTTGTTCCCCAGCAGTAGAGGTCGCCACCGGCATTCACGAATCCCTTTGCAATCCCCATTTCTATTAGGGCCGAACAAACGTGGTCGATGCCATACCCCTTGGCGATGCCTCCCCAGTCCAGCTTTGATCCCTGAGCGAGGACGAGACGCCCTTCTAGAACATGGATTTTGTCCATACCGATTGTGTTTTTTGCACTGTCTAAATCCTCGACAGTAGGGATACGGAATGACTGATCATGAAATCCCCAGACCCGAGAGAGGGCTCCCACCGAAATGTCGAATTTTCCTTCAGAGTCTTGGTAAACGGCATAAGCCTTTTGGTAGAGGGAAAGAACCTCAGAAGAAGTCAAATCCGTTGATTCGGGGGAGAAGAGTGTTTCGATGTCTGTGAAAACCTCATGGACAGTCTTTTTTACCGCTTTAAATTGCGAGGATGAACAGAGGACCTTAACCTCGCACACCGTATCAAAATAAATAAAGGTCGTTGTATTCCAGGTTTCTTTGTGTGTACAGTTGGCAAGGAGAACACAGAGGACACAGAGGAGGGCCCAGCGCTTTTTACCCAATGACCGTATCAACAGAGCAACCCTGAACTTCCATGAAAAAATGGTTGGGAGCACAGATAATGCGCTCACCGGCGCGTGAAACGGGTGGAGAGCAGAGACATATCCGGCCTTGACATGAGGACTCCATTACCCGAGCTTCACCGCCAGCGATGTGAATCGCAATGGGCCCGGTCTGTCCGGGAAAAGATACAGATCGCGCCTCTCGTAAAGAATACTCTCCTCTTTTGAGTCCTTCGATATAGACGGAGACAGAGTCACCCGCTGCCAAACGAGAGTGCTGGTTTTTCGAGGAGACGACAGTGAGGCAGGATGACGGGGGATCTTTCTTTTTCATCTCTTCCCATAGAGAACGGAGACTCCAAGATCTCATGTCCCATACTTTACCGCCCTTGACCATTGTAAACGACGGAAGCGCTTTGACCTGAAGACGGCGATAGGAGATGGACAGCTCTGTGTGATTCGGGCCTGAACCTCTTTGCCATCCCTGTTGGAGGAGGATTTGTTTTAAGCTGTCTTCCTGGGGGTGGGAACAGAGAAACCGGAATCTTTTTTCCCCGGCTGGAGTGGATTTTTCCAATTCTGCAAGGAGAGGAGAAAAGAAGAGATGGGGATTTTCCCCGATAATATAGAGGGTGCTTCCCTTTTGGCCTCTCCTTGCCGCCCACAATAGCGGAGCCAGAAGAGGAGTAGCAAGAAAGGTTGAAAAAAAACGACGCCTATCCATGTCGCTCTCCTTTGCGTGTTCTTCAAATCATTCTCTTTAAAAATCAGTTAAATGTCAAACTCATGTACGTCCAGCCCTTCTCACGGTTTTTGGGGATGCTTACACCGCATCTCTAATCGTTGACAAAGCTTAGAAAGATGTATATTGTTTTTGCGTCGGGATGGAACACACGAATTGTTTTTCTTTCGCAAAATCAAGAGCAGATCCTGGCCTGCCACGCGCGTAAACGCTGGTTGTACAGGACCAGAAATACACCACCATAAAAGGGATACAATTCTGGCGTTTTGAATCGAATTTCGATGAAAGGCAGGACTATTATGCGAGAGGATTCCTTGACGTGTTCAGAACGAGCCAAGAAGTACTCGGTGTTTCAGACGTTCACGCTCGTTTTTCTCAGGATGTTAATCGGATGGCATTTTTTGTATGAAGGGATAGCGAAGCTGCTCAATCCCTATTGGACATCGGCGGGATATCTATCAGAGTCCAAATGGCTGTTTTCAGGAGTGTTTACGGCCATCACCGATAATCCTTCGCTGTTAAAAACAGTGGATTTCCTCAACATTTGGGGGCAGATCGCTATCGGACTGGCTCTCATCACAGGCCTGTTGACATCTTGGGCTTGCATTGCAGGAATCCTTCTTCTGTTGATCTATTATGTGTGCAACCCTCCCTTTGTCGGATACTCCTATTCCGTGCCGTCTGAGGGAAGTTACTTGGTCGTCAATAAGATCTTGATTGAAATGGCGGCACTCGGCATTTTGCTCGCCTTTCCGACCGGAAAGATACTGGGGCTGGACAGTATCATCTTAAAGAAAAGAAAAAAAGCAGGACAATAGAACCCCCCGAGTTTTGGAGGAGCGAATGGATCAAGAGAACGACGGAAGGGGAATCAAGGAGATTTCCCAACCCAATAAAGAAGTGAACACCGGGCGACGAGATGTGCTTAAAGCCCTGGCCTCCATCCCAGTGTTGGGGGCTTTTTTCTACGGTCTTGCCAAGAAAAAAACATGGGATGCAGAGAGGAGAAAGAGCCTGCTGGAGGAGCTGGGCCTTGAAGGAGAACTGGACATAGGACGAGTGAGGGCCTCTCTCAAAAAGCCCGGGGAGTTGCTCCGGATAGGGATTATCGGGTACGGAGGAAGAGGAGAGCATCTTGTGAGAGCAGCGGGCTTTGCGCACCAGGACTTTTTCGAGATCCGAGGGAGCAAATCACAGCGAACGTGGCGGCAGAGAGAGATCCAGGGATTTTTGGACCAGGAGGATTTGAACGTACTGTTGACAGGAGTTTGCGATGTGTTCGATGTCCGTGCGGAACGGAGCCTGGCCGCATCCCTGAACGATAGGCGGCCTGGAGGCGGGGCAGGGAATTTGAAGGGGGCTAAACGCTTCCGGAGCTATCAGGACATGCTGGGAAGCAAAGACATCGACGCGGTGATCATCGCCACCCCTGACCACTGGCACGCACAGATGGCAATCGATGCGGTGAAGGCCGGAAAACATGTCTATCTGGAAAAGTGTATGACGAGGACCGAAGAAGAGGTGTATGCCCTTACGGATGCTGTTAAGAAAAGCGGGATGGTGTTCCAGCTGGGGCATCAAAATCCGCAGCAAGAGACTTTCTGGAGAGCCAAGCAGATCGTGGATAAAAATATCCTCGGGAAGATCACCCTTGTTGAAACAACGACGAATCGCAACTCGCCCAACGGCGCGTGGGTGTACAGCATTCATAAGGATGCCAACCCACAAACGATCGATTGGGAGCAATTCCAGGGCCCTGCACCTCATAGGGTCCCCTTCAGCCTGGAGCGGTTTTTCCGTTGGCGCTGTTGGTATGATTATGGGACAGGACTGTCTGGAGACCTTTTCTCGCACGAGTTTGATGCTGTCAATCAGATCCTGGGGATGGGAATTCCCAAGACGGTCGTGTCCTCAGGAGGCGTTTATTTCTTCAAAGACGGGAGAGATGTGCCGGACCTCTTTCAGGCTGTTTGTGAGTACCCCGACCGAGACTTGACCTTAGTCTACAGTGCGACCCTTGCCAACAGCAGAGGGCGTGGGCGTGTCTTTATGGGGCACGATGCATCCATGGAAGTCGGGAGCGGCCTAACGGTTAACGCCGACTACGATTCCACGAGGTTTGAGGAAAAGATCAAAGCGGGCGTTATCGACACCTCGCTGCCTCTCTTCTCCTACCGTCCCGGCTCCAAAAGTATCGATGCGATCACCTCGGCCACAGAAAAATATTTTGCAACCAAAGGACTGATGTACACATACCAGAGAGGGAGGCAAGTAGACCTCACCCATCTTCATGTCAAGGAGTGGATCGATTGTATCCGGACAGGGGAGAAACCGAGTTG
>JAGLRY010000070.1 GCA_023135995.1 Candidatus Aminicenantota bacterium
TCGCTTCCAGCTCTATACTGTCTTTCGCAAGGACAGTCGCCGCTCTGGAGGCCGTTGCCTGGGCTTGTATGATACTCTCATCCACGGATTTTGGTGAATGGGCTAGGCCGCACAGGAAAACCCCATCAGTCGCAAAGTCAACCGGGCGAAGCTTCATATGCGCTTCAAGAAAAAATCTGTCCTGGTTCAACGGAACTTTTAAAAACTTGGAAATCTCTTCGTTCCCCTCATCTGCGACGATCCCGGCGGAGAGGGCAACAAGGTCTGCGGGTATCTCAACCGGAGCATTTAACGCCGGGCTAAAAATTTCCACTTGAAGCCCCTCTCCATTCTGAGTGACTTCAGGCTTCTGGTCATCTGGGTACCTCAAGAACCTGACATTCTGTTGCCTTGCTTTTGTGTAGTATCCTTCTCTAAATCCATAGGTTCTCACATCCCGGTAGAGTATGTAGACATTTGTATCCGGCGAAATTTCCTTTATTTTTAAGGCGTTCTTTACAGCGACTGAACAGCATATCCGGGAACAATAGGGTCTTTCTTCATCCCGAGAACCTACACATTGGATCATCACGATGGTCTTTGGAAAATGATCATTTCCGGGAGTTGACCATTCACCGCCTGCACCAAGGCGCTCTTCCAGTTCAACCTGAGTTACAACTTTTTCGTTTTGTTCGTACAAATACTCTTTGGGTTTATATTCTTGAGCGCCGGTAGCTACAACCACAACTCCATGTTCAAACTCTATAGATTTTCCTTGTGTGGATAGTGTGGTTTTGAAATTTCCGATCGAACCGTCAATATTTTCGATCTTGGCTTCTGTATAGAGATGGATCTTTGGATGGTCTTCGATGCGTTGAATCAGTTTTTTTAGTTCCTCTTGGGGTTTCTCACCATTCAGTAAATAGTGAATATGTCTTAGGTTCCCGCCCAGCTCTTTTTCCCTCTCCACCAAATAGACATCATACCCTTGACCTGCCAGTTCAAGAGCCGATGATATGCCAGCAACTCCCCCACCGATAACCAGAGCGGATTTGATAATGGGAACAAATCTAGTCTGCAGAGGCTCCAACATTTGGGCTTTCGCCACGGCCATTCTGACCAAGTCTTTGGATTTCTCGGATGCTTTTTCCGGCTCCATCATGTGCACCCATGAACACTGATCTCTGATGTTTGCCATTTCAAAAAGATATTGGTTAAGCCCTGCTTCACGGATCGTGTTTCTGAATAGAGGTTCGTGAGTCCTTGGAGTACACGAAGCAACAACAACACGATTCAAGTTGTGTTCCTTGATGACCTCTTTTATGACTTCTTGAGTATCATTGGAACACGTGTATAAATTATTATTTGCGTATACCACATTGGGCAATGTTTTCGCATACTCGACTACGCTGGGGACATTGACGACTCCAGCAATGTTTGTACCGCAGTGGCATACAAATACTCCAATTCTGGGTTCTTGGCCTTCGATGTCTGTTTCAGGCGGGAACTCCTTTTTTGTGATCAAGGTACCTCTCTCATCTTTGAGGAGGGATAAGACTTTTGCTGAGGCACCTGAGGCCTGCATGATGGTCTCAGGGATATCTTTAGGCTCTGTGAAGGGCCCAGCCACATAAACTCCCTCGCGTGTCGATTCAACGGGTGTAAAGGTATCTGTTTTGCAGAAATTGTATTCATTCAATTCGATGCCGAATTTTTCAGAGATCTCCTTCACATTTTTTGGAGGGTCCATACCCACAGATAAGACAACTATGTCATATTCGCGCGTCACTTTGAGATCTTCTTCATCGATATATGTGACGACAAGATTTTTTGTTTCGGGTATCTCTTCGATAACAGGGGGGCGACATCGTATATACTCGATCCCAAGTTCCTTTCCTTTTTGGTAATACTCATCAAATCCCTTACTGTACGCGCGCAGGTCCATAAAAAAGATATCGCATTGCAAATCCCCGCTAGCATGTTCTTTAGCGATGATAGCCTCTTTTGTGGCATACATACAGCAGACTGAGGAGCAATAATCTCTTTCACAATCTCGTGAGCCGACACATTGGATAAATGCGATATTTTGGGGCTCTTTGTCATCACTGGGCCTTAAAATATGGCCGAGATGTGGTCCTGTCGTAGACATGATTCGTTCAAATTCGATCGATGTGACAACATTGGGATAGTGCCCATAACCCAAATCTTCCTTGCTCTGCACATCAAACAGCTCGAATCCTGGAGATAATACAACAGCACCGACATTCAGCTTGATCTGTTTCTCTTCTTGTTCAAACTTAATGGCATCGGCTTCGCAAACCTCTTGACAGATCTTGCATTCTCCCTTGAGCGTATACACGCAATATCTGTCATCGATGGCTGCCTTGTTGGGAACCGCTTGGGGATAGGAGATGTAAGCTGCTGATCTTGTGTTCAGCCGTTCATTGTATTCATCCAGTATAGGGACAGCCTCGTTCTTGCTGATATCCTCAAGCTTGATCCTTTCTGTCGGACAAATATAAGCACATGTCCCGCAAACCTGGCAGACATCAGAATGCTTATCAAAAGGAGGTCCAACTTCCCGTCTGGAACCCCTATTGGTAAAACCTATCGCATTGATGCCCATCCGTTCCTCACACATGCGCACGCAGAGTCCGCAAAGGAAACAATCCTCATTCTTCTTCCTGAGCCGTGTTTCTTTGACACCATATTCTTCGGCTATCTGTTGGATCGTTTTCGAATCAGGACACAATGCCAGCTGGAGTTCGATCATCGCTTTCCTAGCCTTGATAACCCTCTCCGAATCAGTCTGGATGGTCAAATTATCCTGGGCTGGATAAGTGCACGAAGTCTCAATCTTTGATCTTCCATTTTGAGAGATCTCTACCAAACACAACCTGCACGCTCCATAGGGCCGTAGAGCTTTATGATGGCAGAGAGTCGGGACCTTTAATCCTACGTCCTCAATGCACTCTAAAAGCGTTTTGCCCTCGGGGAATTCATGCTCATTACCGTTTATAGTCAGCTTAATCACGCCGACCCTCCATTCATAAAATGTTTATTAAAATTCTTGACGCTTGATATCCCAAGTGTCCTTTTAATTCTTTCGACAGACATTATTCCTCTTTGACTTCCAAATCACACCGGAGGCAGCGCTTCGCTTCAGCGATTGCGGCTGCTTCATCGAAGCCTACCTCAACCTCTTTGAAGCTCTCTGTCCTCTGATCGACAGGTAAACATGGCATTTCAGGCCTTTTGAGGCTTTTAATCTCTTCATCTGAAAGTTCCATGGCCTCGACGCGTGCTGCAGGGCGAGTCACCTTATACTCTACCTCTAGTTTTTCTCCGCGTATGTATTTGTCGATCATCTTGGCCGCAGTCTTTCCGTGAGACATGGCGCCGGTCACTGTATTTGGACCAGTCACAACATCACCACCTGCAAATATCCCTTCCACGCTCGTGACGAGAGTTTCTGGATCGACTTCAAGAGTGTTCCACCCCGAAACCTTCAGCCCATTATCACCTACCAGCAAAGAAACATCCGGTGTCTGGCTTATTGCGAGGATTAAACTATCGACGTCAGCCTTGAATTCAGATCCCTCGATGGGAACCGGTCGTCTTCTGCCGCTTTCATCAACATCACCGAGCTTCATCCGGATACATTCAATTCCCTCAATCTTCCCATTACTCGACAGGACATTAACCGGTGCAACGAGATATTGTATGTCAATCCCCTCGAGCAGGGCTTCTTCGATTTCACTGGGAATAGCGGGCATCTCTGCCTTTGTCCTCCGGTAAAATATGCTTGTCTCTTTCCCTAGCCGCCGGGCGACGCGAGCAGCATCTATGGCTGAATTTCCACCGCCTACGACTATGACTTTATCTCCAATTTTCACTTCACAGCCCAGGTTGAAATCCCTCAGGAATTCCACGGCATCCAAAACGCCTTCGACATCTTCGTTGGGTATCTTCATTTTTAAGCCTTTATGTGCACCTGTGGCAATAAAGACCGCTTTGTAGTCTTCCTTGAGTTGATCCAGCGGAATATCTTTTCCTATGGTCGTATCGGTTTTGATCTCAACGCCAAACTTTTTAATCCTCTCTATTTCAAAATCCAGTATTTCCTTGGGTAATCTAAATTCCGGGATTCCTAATGCGAGCATCCCCCCAGCCAGTGACTGACTCTCAAACACCGTCACTTTATATCCCTCAAGGGCAAGATAATAGGCACAAGTCAGGCCTCCAGGGCCAGAGCCAATGATAGCCACTCGCTCCTCTTTCTCTGGTTTTGGTTTCTCATCAGGCTCTATATCATGTTCCCTATCGTAATCAGCCAGAAAACGTTTGAGGGCTCTAATGGCTATTGGATCGTCGTATTCCCCGGCTACACATTTTGTCTCGCATGGAGTATCACACACACGTCCGCAGACGAGAGGAAGAGGATTCTCTTTGAGGACAATTTTGACCGCTTCTTCAAACTTGCCCTGGGCGATAAGCCCTATATAACTTGGGACATCCTGAGAGATAGGGCATGTATGCTGACAGGCCGATGAAATGATCTCCTTACACACCAAAGCAGAACATCTTTTGTACTTGATATGCTCGACGTATTCGTTCCTGAAATATTTTAGAGTGCTCAATACCGGATTGGGCAGCGTCTGACCTAATCCACACATGGACGCATCTTTTATCGCAATGCTGAAGTCCTCGAGGATCTCAAGGTCGCTGTCTTCACCCTCTCCTCTGCATATTTTTCGGAGGACTTCAAGAAGGACGGCTGAGCCCTCTCGACAGGAAACGCATTTTCCGCAAGATTCATCATTCGTGAACTCAATAAAATACTTGGAGACATCCACAACACACGTGTCTTCGTCCAACACGATCAATCCACCCGAACCCATAATCGAACCGGCCTCAGTCAGCTTTTCATAATCCACGGGTAAATCTATCAAACTGGCTGGAATACATCCTCCCGAAGGCCCACCTGTCTGGATAGCCTTAAATTTCTTGTTTTTCGGTATCCCCCCTCCAATGTCATAGATGATCTCTTTAAGAGTAATGCCCATGGGGACTTCAACCAAACCCGTATTGTTAATCTTCCCAACAAGAGAAAACACCTTTGTGCCTTTGCTGAGTTCAGTGCCTATGCTGGAAAACCACGCTGCACTTCTGTCAATTATGGGTGGAATAGTCGCCCAAGTCTCGACATTATTAATATTGGTGGGTTTTCCCCATAATCCTGACTCGACTGGATAAGGGGGTCTTTGTTTGGGTTCAGGCGGACGGCCTTCTATTGAAGCGATCAGCGACGTCTCTTCTCCGCAGACAAAAGCACCGGCTCCCTGTTTAATATGAATGTCAAAACTAAAATCCGTATCGAATATGTTTTCGCCGATAAGCCCGTATTCTCTAGCCTGGTCGATCGCGATTTTCAATCGTTCCATTGCGAGCGGATATTCCGCTCTGATATAGACATATCCTTCAGTGGCCCCAATGGCTCTTGCCCCAATCAACATCCCTTCTAAAACAGAATGGGGGTCAGCCTCCACAATACTCCTATCCATATAGGCGCCTGGGTCTCCTTCATCGGCGTTGCAAACGATATATTTGATATCTCCTGGCTGCTTTCGACATAATTCCCATTTTAATCCGGTCGGAAATCCTCCTCCGCCTCGGCCCCGAAGCCCAGAATTTTTGACCTCATTTATGATATCTTCGGGTGTCATTTCTGTCAGAGCTTTGGCTAAAGCTTTATAACC
>JAGLRY010000071.1 GCA_023135995.1 Candidatus Aminicenantota bacterium
ATGAGTGTTTGGCGGGCAAAAAAGCCGATATCCATCATCTTTGGAATAACAACTTCTTCTTTTTCTGGAGTGAACATAAGTTTTTGTACGGGCCTGCCCTTCAAAAAGTGCTCCTCAACCAGATGAGGGATGATATCTTCCGTTACACTGTGATAAAATATTCCATCTGGCATCACGACCATCACAGGGCCAACAGCGCAAAATCCATTACAACCTGTCATGACGATAAGAACCTCTTCTTCGAGTTCTTGCTTTTTCAGCTCCTCTTCTAATACTTCTTTTACTCTAAAAGACTTATTAGAAACACAGGCTGTCCCCGCACATATCATGAGATGTAATCTGTACTTATCTGTAATATGTTCGTCCATAATCTTCTTACCCTCTATTTAATGACACCTTAAAATATTTCAGAGCTAAATTTATTAACAACTCGACTTCACAACCCTTCAGGACATTCTCTCACTGCCCTTTGCCAAGGCATACTCTTTAACGATTTTTCCATTCAGGACATGTTCGGAAAATATTCTGCGAATTTTTTCAGGGGTCAAATCCACATATTTAACGGGCGCCTCATCTTTCAATTCGACCGTAGCCATTGGCTCTCTGCTGCACAATCCCGCACAGCCTGAGTTCGTCAAAATGACATCATCAATGTTCCTCTTCTCAATTTCTTCCATTAACGTGTTCATGATCTTTCTGGCTCCGGCAGCTATTCCACAGGTTCCCATATGAACTGTTATTTTTGCCTTTCCTGCCCCATCACGTAGAAGCACAGTTTTCCTCACTCTTTGGCTGATTTTTTCTAAATCATCAATCTTTAATTTTGGCATCGTTTTTATCCATTAATAAGGAATAGATTTTAAATTTTACTCTCCATTTCTTTACACATGGCTGGGATTATCCTTGAGCACTTTGATAAACATTCAGCAACTCTGAGACTTTACTTTTAGTCATCTGGCCATGGATCTCTTCACCAATCTTTAATACTGGAGCTAATCCGCAACAGCCAATACAGCGAACGGCTTCGATAGTAAACATCATATCCTGCGTTGTTTTTCCCCTATGTATCCCGAGTTCACCTTCAAATTTCGCCGTAATCCTCTCGGCTCCCTTTACGTGGCAGGCTGTTCCAAGACAAATCGTGATGATGTGTTTCCCTCTTGGCTCCAAGCTAAAGGCATTGTAAAAAGTAGCGATCCTACACACTGTGCCCAATGGCATGTTTAGTTTATCAGCAATGTATTTTAAGACCGGTTCAGGCAAATAGTTATAAGTATTATTGGTTTTTTGGAGTATCGGGACCAGGGATTTTTCCGAGCTTTCAAAATCTTTAATGATATTGTCCATTATCTCTATATCTTTTAAGGCAATATCTATCTTTTCTTTCTCCGGCGTGATATAGATGATGTTCTCAACTGGACAATTCGTCACGCAGGTGCCACATCCTGTGCACTTTTCTTCATCAACATACCGGGGTCTCTTTATGAGGTCCACTTCAAAATTCCCAGCATTCCCCCTTATTCTTTCAATATCTGCGAGTGTGATCA
>JAGLRY010000072.1 GCA_023135995.1 Candidatus Aminicenantota bacterium
TGGTTTATTGTCAGCCAGATAAACCTTTATGCCAGATTCCGCTAGATCGAGGGCTGCTTGCATACCCCCTATCCCACCGCCAATAACTAAGGCGGCACCAACTTTTTGGCTTTCCATTTTGGTATTAAACATTTTCTAAAACCGCCTCTTCAGGCATCTGTTGTTGCTGTTCCAGTGCCTTATCTTTGACCGATTGATAATAAATGGCCAATGACCGATACAGCAGATGCGTCCACTTGCTAAAAGGCACGACAACAACTAGCCACAAAAAAGCAATGATCAGGTGAATTGTGTAGGAATAATATGTGGCCAGCGGCAGCCCAAGGTATCTGAATATGTGAACAATTATACCCGTCACCGACATCAAGAACAATAAAATCGGAAACATCCAGTCTGTCAGGTCAGAAAACCTATGAATTTGTTCCCGTTTTTTGATGCGACCCACGATGATTTCCCCCGTTAAATATATGAGAGCAGCTGCAGCGATGTAACCCACCCATCTCTGAGGATGGTAAACAGGGTAGATATTGTCTGTTTGAAACCACTCAAGGAAGACAACCACCAGAGAGAACATTATAAGGTACCCTATCACGAGCAAGAAGTGTTTTATCCATCGACCTGTGTTTTTTTTACAGCTTAGAAAAAGTTTCTGGGTGGCGAAATTCACAACCAGTGTCTTTGCCTCTGTAAGGAACACAAGGAGGGGTATCCTCACTTTCTCGCCATTGTGAATAGTATAGCCAACGCCATCCTTAATAAAGCCTCGTATGACATCCGGTATTCCGATGCCGGCACCCGGGTGCATGGTGAACCAATACATGCGAAATGCGTTGAAGAATAGAATCAATAAGACTAAGGCAGCTACGGTGACATCAAACATGTGCACCGTATGGGCGGGAGCAAATGTGTTGAGTTCAACCCGCTCCGTTATTAGGGGCCCGTGAAATAATGCTATCAGGAGCGCCATGAAAGCGCCTGAAACGACATAAGCTGCAATCTGCCATGCTTTTGACTTGTACAATTTTGCAGAGAGACCTGTCCAATCATACTGGGCAATCAGATAGCGTCGGAGTGTCATCATTGCCTCTCCGGGCTCTGTCTCTCTAGGGCAGGCCGTGGAACAGTCGCCGCAGTAATAACATATCCACGGCTCCAAACCGCCTCTCACCAGGTCTTTCAGGCCAAAAAGAACAGATTGAAACATTCTCCGTGGAAATGATACCGAGTTTTTTGCTAAATCACAGACTACTGTGCAACTTCCACATTGATAACACGCGTTGGTATCAAAATGGCCATACTTTCGAACCTCATTTAGCAAGGTAGGATCACTTTTAATTTTCTTCATGCTTGCACCATGTCGATAGAGAAATCCTTTATTTTAATTTATAAAACATCCCCCAGCGTATTCATTCTTTTGGGTACAATTATGGGGGAGAAATAGCTAGATTTTTTGCTTCCTGCGTATAAATGCATCAATCAATGATCGATAAAATAAAGAGCGGACTATATGTTATGATTATTCTCGCTCCGCTCGAAACAGGACATGGTACCCAATTTCATATGTGCTGTCAAGAATCATTTTGACTTTTTTTACTCACATAAGTTATTGATTATATAGGATTTATCGTAATAATAGAGAATTGGCAGTTCCCGCATTAGTGTGCCTCCCCAACGTTTAAATCTTTCCATCACTTAGCCTTCTTCCCTCTGAGTTTCTATCGAAAAACTACCTAGCCTGAATTATTCATAAAAAATGTCGATACTTATCATCACAGACGCAATATCAGAATGTTACATTGTTTTTTCAGAATACTCATTTGGGCACTGCATTTCCTATGTGATTTTCATTTATAATCGACATTTTTTACCCTTCGGGCGAGCTGATCTTACCTGGTTAGGTTGGGTCGGCATCGGCTTCGTTGTAGCCCGGGTTAGATTGGGTCGGCTCGCGGTAGTTCACTACCGACCCGACCTAACCAACCATACTTCATGGGCCACTTCCTCAACCTTAATGTTAGGGTGGGGCGGGTTGGCCTCAACTCGTGAATAATCCAGGCTAAATCGGAAGACATACAGGTACAAAGCTCCCTCTCAGATTAAGGGTGTAGCCGTTGAAGCGAAAAAAATGTATAATCTCGGCGATGGCCTTGCTCCACAAATGATGCTGACCATGCCTAAAATCAGATAAGAATTGAAAGGACAACTCGAGAAAAAATGACAAAAAAAGAAATTCTCGTACTGGAAGATCTTCTCGGATCCAATAAAAAAATTGCCGCAGATATTCGTGAAAAACTGAGTCAGAAGGGTATCCTGACAGTCAACCTCATGAGCTCGCCGGGTGCGGGTAAAACCACTCTGTTGGAGAGCATCGCCGAACATTTGACACCCGATCACAAAATGGCTGTGATCGAAGGCGACATCGAGACAGAGAGGGACGCGGAACGCATCCGTGCCAAGGGAATCCCCGCGTGGCAGATCATCACAGGAGGCGCCTGCCATCTTGAAGCCAAGATGGTCGGCAAGCTCTTACCAGAGATTCCCCCTGACCTCGATTTCCTCTTCATCGAAAACGTGGGAAACCTCGTCTGCCCCGCCAGCTATGACCTGGGTGAGAACATCCGGTGCGTCCTGCTCTCCACTCCTGAGGGCGATGACAAGCCCAAAAAATATCCGAAAGCATTCACCACATCCGACTGGCTGATCATCACAAAGACCGACTTAGTACCCCCAGTACCTTTCGATATCCAAAGGGCAATAAAAGAAGCTCAAGAGGTCAATCCTTCTCTTAAAACTTTCACCGTTTCTGCACTTAAGGGGAAAGGCGTTGAAGAATTGGTGGGTCAGTTGATTTCTGCCCTCAAAAAACTCCGCAAAGACAATGCATGAACTCTCGGTCGTGGCCAACCTCTTCGAAATCCTCGAGGAAAAAGTCCGGGAGAAAAAAGGGAAAAAGATCTTCTCTGTCAAACTCCAGGTAGGGGCTCTAGCGGGTGTCGTCCCGGAATTGCTGATGACGGCTTTTGACATCTACAAGAAGGATACGATCGCATCCGAAGCCGAACTGGAAATAAAAAAAGTCGCCCTCAAAGTCCAATGCAAGGATTGTCACAAGGTCATGGTCAAGGATGACTTCATCTTCATCTGTGACCACTGCGGCTTCACAAACCTCAAGACGCTGGAAGGGACCGAGATGATCCTCGAAAAAATGGATATCGAGGTCTAAACTTCCTATGAAAGGCCTGAGAGACATCGCCAAAAAAACAGTGCTAAGTCAGGCACAACTGAAAGAGATCGAGGATATCATCCTCAGTCATGGACATTATGCCAAAAGCACGGTCAGGGCTGAGATCGAATGGTTCTGCACCGGGTTGGGGATGGATGCCTACTATTTTCAAACAACTCCTCTCAAGACGATCGCCAGTCACATCGAAGCCGTTAAATCAGCAGCTATTATGGCATCCCTCCAGAAAAAGACTGCCCTGCAGATAGACCTGGCCACAGAGCACAAAGATGAAGCCATCTATCTCGTGGACGACCAGCATTCACGGGCCCAGGAGATCGAGCGGCGGATCGAGGAAAAATACCCCAATTCCAGACTCCAGACGTACAGGACAACAGGAAAACCAAGGAGAGCGAAACATCTCCGGCTCTACCAGGTCAACAGGGCACAGTTCTGTGCAGAAAAAGTCTATCCCGAAGAGACAGACCTCAAGAAAATCGCTTGCCGTCTTTTCTTGAAGACCACAACACAAGAAACGTACAAGCGTTACCAGGACATCATCGAAAGATCCCAAGGCTGGGAGACGCCATTGATCGATGTTTCGCATAAAAAAGATTCCAAAGAACTCCGCATCATGGTGGCCGTTAACAGGGAATCCCCCTCCCGGTTTTTCTCCAATGTCTCCGATGTGTTCAACTCCCATGGCCTTTTTTCCAACCGCAAATACGTCGAACAGTTCGCCAACGGCAAGACCGTCTATACGTTTTATTTAAACGACATCCGCGACGAAAGGCTCATCCAGGACCTCATCGCCGACATAAGCCTTGTGTATGTTCTCCCGGATAGCCCTCTCTCAGAGCTCTTCAGAGAGGGAAAACTCAGCGCCCAGGAAATGGTCTTTGGAGTATCGGCTTGGAGTTTTGCTCATCAGTTCCTGAGCGAATACAACGAGGAATACCTCAAAGTCAGGAATTATCTCAAAGACTCTCCTGAGCTTTTAGGAATCATAAGGCAATTCAAAACCAGGCTGTCTAAGATGGCCTACGACGAGGCTAAGATCTGGGAAGCCCTTCTGAGCAATTATGTCTATGTTAAAGAGGCTTACAGGCTTTTTGAAATAAAGTGTAATCCCTATGTCAAAAATTTTGATTTCCAGAGTCAAATGGAAAAGCTCAAGAACGACATTTCCCGTTTTATCAATGTAGAGATCGACCGTAACATTTTTCAAATGGTCCTCTGCTTCATCGACGTCATCCTCAGGACCAATTTTTATAAAAGTGACAAGACCTCCATCGCCTTCATGTATGACCCGAAGTTTCTTAATCCCGTGGACTATCCGGAAGCTCCCTATGGGATCTTTCATGTCATTGCCACCGAATTGCGCGGATATCACATAAGGTTCAAAGACATTGCAAGGGGAGGCATCCGCATCGTGCGCTCGAACAACCTTCAAGGGTACATGAACAATTCCGATTTCATATTCGATGAAAACTACAACCTGGCTTTGACACAGCAGAGAAAAAACAAAGACATCCCCGAAGGAGGTTCCAAAGGAACCATCCTCTTGCGCTGGGGACATCAGGACAAGTCGGAATCCGCCTTCAAGAAATATATCAACGGTCTGTTAGACCTCCTCCTCCCCGATGAAAACATCGTCGATCACTACGGAAAGGAATTCATCCTCTTTTTAGGTCCTGACGAAGGAACCGCAGACATGATGGAATGGGCCTCAGAGAGGGCTCGGATCCTCGAGTACTCCTACTGGAAGGCCTTTTCAACGGGAAAACCTGTCTCTATGGGAGGAATTCCCCATGACCTCTACGGGATGACTACAAACTCCGTCCACCAGTATGTACTCGAGATCCTCAAGAAAACCGGAAAAAAAGAATCAGAAATCACCAAAGTGATGACAGGGGGCCCTGACGGAGACCTGGGCAGCAATGAAATCCTCATCTCCAAGGATAAGATCCTGGCTATTGTTGACGGCTCCGGAGTGCTTTACGATCCCAAAGGAATCAACCGGGAGGGACTAAAACGCCTGGCCAAGAAAAGAGAGATGATCGAAAAATTTCAAAGAGACCTCATCTCACCCAAGGGATTTCTCGTTACAATAAAAGACCAAGATGTCGTATTGCCGGATGGAGAAAAAGTGCTCAGCGGACTCGAATTTCGCAATATGTTTCATCTGCATCCGAAGTTCAAGGCCGACCTTTTCGTCCCCTGTGGCGGGAGACCCGCTTCGGTAAACATCAACAACTGGATCCAGTACATCGACAAAAAAGGCAATCCTCGTTTCCAATATATCGTCGAAGGCGCCAATCTGTTTATAACTCAGGATGCGCGGATAAGGCTCGAGGAGCACAGGGTCATCATGTATAAAGATGCTTCAGCGAACAAGGGGGGCGTCACATCTTCCTCATTGGAGGTCTTTGCGAGTCTGGCGCTTAATGATCAAGAATATTCCAGCCTTATGTGCGTCAAAAACTCAAAAGTTCCTCCTTTCAGGATAAGATATGTCGAAGAAATCTTGGAGATCATCAGAGAAAATGCACAGCTGGAATTTGAAGTCATCTGGGGGGAGAACGAACGCACACGCCTCCCACGCTCTGTTCTCACCGATAGGATCAGCGAAAAGATCAACGCAATTACCGACGCCATTAACGCGTCAGATCTATTCAAGGATGAGGCGCTTTTCAGGAAAGTTATCGAGTGTTGCTGCCCTCGAGTGCTCATCGACCAGGTCGGATTCGATAAGATCCTCCAACGGGTTCCCCAGGCATATCTCAAGGCGATCTTCGCCTCACGTCTTGCCAGTCGATATGTCTACAAACACGGTCTGGAAGCCAACGAAATCGACTTTTACTGCTACATCCGAGAGTAC
>JAGLRY010000073.1 GCA_023135995.1 Candidatus Aminicenantota bacterium
TCGCTCTAAGATGTTCGACATCCACCCGGGTGCCCACAGTGGTCCACCCTTCAGGCAGGTACTCCTGGACCGCCTCGACAGCTGCGGCTTCCATCAGGGCGATCATCATGGGTGTGGCCAAGACTTCAATCCTGCCTGACCCGATCTCACTGGCGGCGTGGGCCCTCTCGACGACCATCGTCTGTTTCGCCGAAACCTGCCCCGGAATCACAAAATCCATCGTCTCACCTCTCTCTTCGTATGTCCTTGAATGCAACTCATCAAAAAACAGCTTTTCTAAATCTGTGATCACGTGAATACAAGTTGCGTTCTTGAGTGATCAGATTGTGTGATGGAAAAAACCGTGAGAAGGGCTGGACGGGCATGGCACATCTCCTGAAAGGAGATGTGAGGGAAGCCCGGATCCGAGCGAGGTTTCCTCGCTGGGGAAACTAAGCGTGTTTTTGATATCATATAATCTGATCATTCGGAATGTCGTCTATCACGGATTTAGAAATGCTTAGTTTCTGTGATTGCATTTTCTCATCATGCATATGTATATTATATGATATCCTAGAAAATGGGTAGGGAGTGAGACATCTTTTACAGACGCTTGAATTTGGCGAGTTCCGGTGATAAAACCTTAAAGGAGAATTCCCCGACCAAACTCACAAAGAGGGAGAAAAGCATTGGAAATGAATCAAACCCAATCTAGAAGCTCCACAAAAAAATGGTTCATCGGTTGCGGCATAGGGTGTGGCGCGGTGATCTTGATCGTCGTGATCCTCATAGCTAGCGGGTATTTTTTCATCAAGAACATTGTTGACGAGTTCAAAGACACCGAGGCCATGACAGAGGTTTTGACCGAGCGTTTCGGAAGAATACCGGATTTTTGTCCTGATCCCGAAGGGACAATCCGTCCAGAAAGGATCGAAGCCTTCCTCTCTGCCCGGGATGGATTCGCCCCGGTCCGGGAGAGGATCACCAAGAGTATGGAGGCTCTATCCCGGGGAAGAGATAAAGACGAAGTGGAAGTGGAGAAACCCAAGAGTGTGCTCACCATGATGAGGATGGGATTCGGGATTATTCCGCAGATGGCCGAATTCATCAAAACGAGGAACGAGGCACTTCTTGATTCAGAGATGGGATTGGGAGAATACTACTACATCTATGTTGTGGCCTACTATTCCTGGTTGGGGAAAGCGCCTGCGGATGGTCCTGATTTCCAGATCGTCGGACCTGACAAGGAGGACGACTTCGGGTATTGGGACAGAGAGGATTCCAAGGAAAGACGCCGGGAACGTTTGCTGCGAAGGCTTAACCGGATGCTGCTGCCCATGCTGCACAATCAGCTCGAGAAACTGATTGCCGAAGGAGGCGCAAAAGCTTCAGGGGAGTGGCGGCAGATACTTGAGAGAGAGATCGAAGCCTTGGAAGAGGACCGGGAGCGCCTCCTGTGGCAGGACAGCCTTCCCGAAGTGATCGAGGCCTCTCTCCGCTCCTACAGAGACCGGCTCGAAGCCAGCTACAATCCGATGACAAATCCTCTAGAGGTGATGATCGAACAGAGGTGATCTTTGCCTTGACAAACACCAGGGGACACATTGACATTCCTTTGTATCAGTGATAAAAACTCATAGAATTCAAATTGGAGGTGCAGTGTTGAAAAGAGGTTGGAAACACAACAAAACCAAGATCCTATTCCTGAGTATCCTAGTATTCATGATAGCATTCCCGGCATTCCCGCAACAGGGGAAAAAACGACTGACCTACAAGCAGGCCTACGGCGGTCAAGATATGCGCTTTATGATGATGATGGCGAGAGTCCGGTGGCTTGACGATGCACACTATCTCCTCTCCGAGCAAGATAAAAAAACGAGAAAGACAAAATTGGTCAAGGTCAATGCCAAGACCGGAGAAAAAACACTCTTTCTGGACTATGAGCTCATCGAAAAAGCCTTTCCCAAGGGTATGAGAGCCATGGGTCACGCCGATAACACAAAAGACTACAGCGGTCTTCTGTATGTTCACAAAGACGACCTCTATCATTTTTCAGTGAAGACAAAAAAAGTCAAACGGCTTACGGCAACACCGGAGAGGGAGAACAATCCGCAGTTCTCTCCGGATGGACGATTTGTTGCCTACACCCGAAACCACAACCTGTACTCAATGGATATCGAGACAGGCTTGGAATACCAGCTCACTTCGGATGGGTCGGACACCATCTACAACGGCTGGGCCTCCTGGGTTTACATGGAAGAAATTCTCGGCCGGAGAACCAGATACAGAGCCTTCTGGTGGTCACCGGACAACCAGAAACTGGCTTTCTTGCGCTTCGATGACAGCCCTGTTCCCACCTTTCCCCTCTTCAGGAAGGGCGGTACGCACGGGGAACTTGAGATCGAACGATACCCCAAACCAGGAGATCCGAATCCCTATGTCAAGCTGGGCATCGTCCCGGCCACTGGTGGGAAAACCGTGTGGGCCGATGTCGAAGAGAAGGCGGATCACTACGTGGCATGGCCATTCTGGTTACCCGACAGCAGCCAATTGACCTTCCAGTGGATGAACCGCGGGCAGGACCACATTAAGATCTACAGCGTTGATCTAAAATCGGGCAAAAAACGCCAAATCTATGAAGAAAAACAGCCCGCCTGGGTGGAATTTTTCGAAGATCTACATTTTTATAAGGAGGGAAGCGGATTTCTCCTTCGCACCCATAAGGATGGATGGAGCCATCTGTACACCTATGACCTCGAAGGCCATCTCAAGAAACGACTGACCGAGGGCGAATGGACAGTCACAGACATCGCTCTCGTCGATGAGAAAAACGGCCGCGTCTTTTTCAACGCCAGAAAAGACAAGACAACAGAAACCCACCTCTATGTAGTCAAACTCGATGGGACTGGTTTTAAGCGTCTGACCAAGGAACCAGGGAGTCACCGGGTTTCTGTCTCCCCGGAAGGAAGTTTCTTCATCGACAGTTTTTCCAACACCACGACACCCACAAAGCAGAATCTCTACCAGTCAGATGGCACGCTTGTACGTATGATCAAGGACATGGGCATGGCCGACAGGGACGAGTATGCCCTTGGTAAAAAAGAACTGTTCACAATCTCCACCGAAGATGGATGGGATCTTCCTGCCTACTGGGTCTTACCTCCGGATTTTAATGAGAGCAAAGAGTACCCGGTCATTTTTACCATATACGGGGGCCCTAACTCGGGAAGAGTGTACAACACCTATCCCTCCATGAGTGACCTCTATTTCGCCCAGGAAGGTATCATCATCTTCAGCGTCGACCATCGAGCTTCAGGCCATTTTGGAAAAAAAGGCGTGGACCTGATGCACCGCAACCTCGGAAAATGGGAGATGCATGACCTGATCGTAGCCGTGAAGTGGCTTCATCAGAAGCCCTTTGTCGAAAAAACCAAGATCGGGATCACCGGGGGAAGCTATGGAGGGTACACTACCTGTATGGCCCTCACCTACGGCGCCGACTACTTCACACATGGATATGCCAGAGCATCCGTTACAGATTGGCGACTTTATGATTCTGTCTACACGGAACGCTACATGGACCGGCCGTGTGAAAACGAGGAGGGGTATAAGTTTGGGTCTGCGATGACGCATGCAAAGAACATGAAAGGTGTCCTGTTTATGTCACACGGAGATATGGACGATAACGTCCATATGCAGAACACTATTCAACTCATAAGCAGGCTCATGGACCTAGGGAAACAATTCGAATTCATGCTTTATCCCGATCAGAGACATGGCTTCCGCAGAAGCAAACGGGAGCATTCCAACCGTCACTATGTGGATTTCTGGTTCAAACATTTCTTGAATCGTTGAAATGAGCGAAAGCCCTCCCCATTTCGAAAAGCTGCAGCGCTGCCCCGTATGCTCCGGCACAGGCTTCAGTTCTTACAGGAAGAGGACCTTTGACATCAGCACTCTCAGCGAGGATAACATAAAGATCACAGACAACGATTACGGAAAGATCTGGGACCTGGATCGCTGCAAAACTTGCACCCATGTGTTCGCCAACCCTACGCCATCACACGCATTCATCCAATCTCTCTACACCAAGACGGAAGACCCTGATTATGAGGAAGAATCTTTAGGGAGAGGAAAAAATTTCCAGCGCATCCTGAATGCTTTGGAAAAAATCCATCCAGAGAAGGGAAGGCTTCTCGATGTTGGCGCTGCCACCGGAATCCTTATGCATCTGGCCCGCGAAAAAGGATGGGTCACCGAGGGCGTCGAGCCGAGCTCCTGGGCCGTCGAGGTCGCCAAAGAAAAGTACGATCTCACGCTGATGGAGGGGAGCCTCGAAACTGTCACATTAAAAAGCAACACATACACAGCAGTGACTCTGGTAGATTTTATCGAGCACATCTCTCACCCCAATGAAGCTCTCTCCAAGATCCATGAGATTCTTAAACCCGGCGGCACTGTGTGTCTGGTGACTCCGGATATCCAAAGCCTGGCAGCCAGTGCGATGGGGAAAGGGTGGTGGCATTTCCGGCCGGGCCATCTCGCCTACTTCACAAAAAAAAGCCTCCTCACCCTCCTCGAACGATCAGGTTTCCAAGTCATCAAGTGGAGGCGATATGCATGGACTTTCAGCGCCCATTATCTCCTCTCTCGAATGTCTTTGTTCAAGTTTCTTGTTAAAAATCCAAGGATGGCTTTTTTTTGGAAGAATATTCCGATAAAATTAGCGCTTCGGGATTCATACGAAGTTTACGCCAGAAAAGAGAATTCCGCATGAAGGCATATCTCAGAGCGATGCGACTCGGCAGATGGCCGAGGAGTCTCGCCATATTTGTCGGCATCGCAGCCTTTTTCTACCTGTACAGAGATGCTCTGTTTACCACGGATATCACTTGGGTCGTTCTTCAATCCCTTTACGCATTTCTCCTGACATGGGCCATCTCCACTGCAAATTATATCATCAACGAAATCGTGGACGCTCCCTATGATGCCCACCACCCCACGAAGCGAAATCGTCCCTTGGTCAAAGGGGAGATCAAGAAAATCCCTTTTCTCCTTTTAGGAGTTGCAATATCGGCCACAAGCCTTTACCTGGCATACCTACACTTCTGCCCGCCCTTTTTCTATGCGTTGTTGGCCCTTCTTGTCGCAGGATTCATTTACAACATCAAGCCCGTCAGGACAAAAGATATCCCCTTTCTCGACTCCATATCCGAATCCGCCAACAATCCCATCCGTTTTCTGATCGGATGGTTCGCCTTCGCCCCTCCGGAAATCTGGCCGTCCCTCTCCCTACTCCTGTGCTGGTGGGCTTTCGGAAACTTCCTGATGATCGCCAAAAGGCTCTCTGAATTCCGTCTCTTGAAGGAGAGAGCCGGAGATTACAGAAATTCTCTCCGGAGATACTCTGAAGGGGCTCTGATGTTCGGGATGGCGGCAAGTGCCGTGATCTTTTTCCTCGCTTACTTCTATTTTTCCTATACGTTCAAGCTCGAGACCTTGCTCATTTTTTCACCCTTCGTTTTTTTCTATTTTTTCCTGTTCTTCCGGAAGACGATGAGAGAGGATGAAGTCATGGAAGAGCCGGAGCGGCTCTTTATGCATCTGAAGTTTGCGCTTTACACCCTGTTTCTGATCGCGATCTTTTTCCTCTCTTCATTCCTGGATAAACCTATCCATTAAACTTTTTTCCTGGAAAAAGTTGTTTCTTCCTTTTTTTCATGATAAATTAACGCTACAGAGGGAGACCCAATGGATTTGATCGAAGTGACATTAAAGCTTGTGCTGGCCGTCGCTCTCGGCGGAATGATCGGTATGGAGAGAGAGACCAGCCAGAAGCCTGCGGGCTTCAGGACGAACATCCTGATCTGTGTCGGCTCAGCGATGATGATGATCCTTGCACAACTCCTACTCGGAGGAGGGGGGGGCAACTCTAGCGAGATCGCTCGGATCGCTGCAGCTGTCATCACTGGCGTTGGCTTCATCGGAGCGGGAACCATCATTCACGCAAGAGGGAACGTTATGGGGCTGACATCTGCGGCCACGATCTGGGCTGTGGCCGGGCTGGGTCTTGTGATCGGCTCCGGCTACTATGTGATCGCCCTCATCTTTTCCGGCATTGTCATCCTGACTCTATTTTTCTTCAGGCGTCTTGAAGGACGCCCGACAGAAAGGCTTCTCTACCGGTATCAGCTAAAAACCAGCGCTGCGAGAGAGGTTCTTCTCAACATAAAAAAACTGGCTCTCCACGAAGGGATCAAATTCAAGGAAATCACACACCGGAAGGAAGGGGCTGAATCCATCATCTCTTTCTCTTTCCCCTCATCGGAAGAGAAAGAACAAAAGTTCAATCAGAGCTTGCTGTATATGGATGGGATCCAAGAAATAAAGATTGATTGACATCAAACTCCTCATTGCCACGACCAATCAAGGAAAAGCCAAAGAGATCAGCGCATATTTAGAGGGACTTCCTCTCAGCGTGACGTTCCTCCTCGAGCTGAACTCTCTGGACATTTATGAAGAAGACAGTTTGTCTTTTCTCGAGAATGCCAGGGGGAAAAACCTCTTCTACGGCCGAAAGTGGGAGGGTCTGACTCTGGGTGAAGACTCAGGTTTGGCAATCGATTGTCTCCAAGGTGCTCCAGGAGTACGATCAGCCCGGTTTTCTGACCCTGGAGCGACGGATGAGAAAAATATCGCAAAGGTTCTCAAGCTGATGGAGGATGTCCCAGAGGAAGAAAGAAAAGCTCGGTTTGTCTCTTGTTTGGTCTTATCTCAAAAGGGAAAAATTCTCGCAGAGATCACGGGAGAGGCCAGAGGAGTTATTACATCCGCAAAAAAAGGCCGGTTTGGCTTCGGCTATGATCCCATATTCTATTATCCCCCGCTGGACAGGACCTTTGCAGAGCTTTCACCCGAGGAGAAGAATGCGGTCAGTCACCGCGGCCAGGCTTTAAAACAATTGAAAGCGTTTCTTCAAACCCACTGCAACTGGACAAACACATAGGGGGAGAGAAGGGGCAGTGCCCTTCTCTCATTCATTTGGTTTTGGACCCGACTTCGATCTTATCCTTTATCAGCTTGAACGTCTTTTCTCCTATTCCCTTCACTTTCATGAGCTCTTCGATCTTTTTGAAGTCACCGTGCTCTTTCCGGTAGTCGATAATGCGCTGGGCCACCTTCTCGCCGATCCGAGGGAGTGTCTGGAGTTCATTCAAACTCGCTGTGTTGATATTGACCTTCTTTTCCGTCGCCTTCGATTGTGCCTGAAGCGGGGATAAAAAACTCAACGCAAACACCGCGACCAAAACTAAACCGATCATTGGTCTTCTGTCCTTCATGTTTATCATGAGAACCTCCTTTCACTCTACCATATAGCAAGATGGAGGCCAACCGGCGTGATTTCTATCCTCTTTGTTATCTGTTAGTTAAGAGAGGAAAGGATGACGAAGTGTCAACAGCTGTTAACAAACACACTCATTTTGTGCCCACCTCTGTTTCCATTTTAACCGGGGTCAGACATCAGGAGCGGGGATGGCTTTTTTTGTAGACATCGATGAGCTGCTTCAAGTCAAGATGCGTGTATTTTTGAGTCGTGGCCAAGCTCTCATGTCCCAAGAGCTCCTGGATGACTCTGAGGTCAGCTCCTCGGCTCAGAAGATGGGAGGCGAATGAATGACGGAGAGAATGGGGACTGATCTTCCTCCGCATTGCAGAAAAACGGATATATTTGTCCACCACCCTTTCAACCGAGCGAGAGGTTATTCGATCTCCACGATAGTTCAAAAAGAGAGCGTTTTCGTCGATTTGACCCTTGTGGATCAGACTTCTTGCACGGATATATAATTCTAAACTCTGCTCCGCTATCTTGCCAAAGGGAACAAGCCTTTCTTTCTTCCCTTTCCCTCTCACACGGATAAGCCGCTCTTCAAAATTGATGTCCTCGAGGTCAATTCCGACGAGTTCACTCACGCGCGACCCTGTCGCATAGAGAAGTTCGAGTATGGATTTATCGCGCAGGTCAAGAGGCCTGCGCGTTTTGGGTATATCCAAGAATTGCTCCATGTCCTCCTCTGACAGGAACGATGGTACGGGCTTTTCCTGTTTAGGCGTAGCCACCACTTTGGCCGGATTATCCTCTAACCATCTTTTTCGTATGCAGAATTGGAAAAAAGAGCGGATCGCAGCAAGCTTACGTGCGACAGTCGACTTCTTGTTCCTCTTCTCGTAGAGCGTGGCTAGAAAGCCGCGCAACACGACATTATCGGTCCTCTTCAGGCTGATATTCTTTTTTTTCAGGTAAACGGCGAGCTGCTTCAGATCTCTTTGATAGCTTACGATGGTGTGAGGTGACGCATTTTTCTCATGCTTCAAATATTCAAGAAATGCTTCTAATTCTTTCTTCATCTCTTCTAAACCTGAACTATTCATAAAAAATGTCGATACATTGTTCAACAAAAGCAATATCAATCATTACCATTATTCTTCCAGTAAAACACTTTGACATTTCCGTTTTCAATG
>JAGLRY010000074.1 GCA_023135995.1 Candidatus Aminicenantota bacterium
CTTTCTATTCATAATCGACATTTTTCACCTTTCAGGCGAGGCAGTGGCCCATGAAACTATAGGTTATTTGGAGTTTTGGTCTTCCCAAATCTTCCTCGGCTCCACACTCTGCTTGAAAGAACACTTCTCATCACTGCAGTACAGATATGGCTTTCCCTTGATAAGGTTTTTCCGGAGAACAAACGGCCGCGCACAATCCGGACAGGCTTGAGCGACAGGCTCATCCCATGTCGCAAATTTGCATTTCGGGAAACTACTGCATCCATAGAAGATCTTTCCTCTTCTTGTTTTTTTCCGGATGAGTGTCCCTCCACAATCCATAGGGCAAGCAATACCTGTATCTTTAGTATCCTTTTTCACATATATGCACTTGGGATAGTTCGAACAGGCTACAAAGGCGCCGTACTTCCCGTGTCTCATAACAAGCTTTGAGCCACACTCCGGACAATCCTCATCAAGAAGCTTTGCTTCCTTGCGGACCATGCTTTGCTTGTACTGGCAATCGGGATACCCCGAACATGCCTTGAACCGGCCGAACCGGCCTTCTTTGATCACCAGTTGTTTACCGCATTCTGGGCAGGCATCCTCTAGAGGAATCCCGCCCTTGGCTTTGATCCCTTCAGCCTTCATCGCTTCATCCAAATCTTTTTCCAGGAGGACATTGTAAGACTTGAGGTAACTCAACCCATCGAGATCCCCTTCGCTGATTCGGTCAAGCTGGTCCTCCAAGCGGGCCGTGAACTTGAACTCCATGAGATCGGGAAAATTGGTGACCAGATACTCTGACAAGTAAAGCCCTATTTCGGTGGGTATGAACTTCCCTTTCTCCTTGATGACGTAGTCACGTCCCTGGATCGTGGCGATTATCGGAGCGTATGTGCTCGGCCGGCCGATCCCTCGCGCCTCCAATTCCTTGACCAAACTCCCTTCGGTGTACCGGGGAGGGGTCTGGGTGAAGTTTTGCTTGGTCTCAAGCTCCAAAAGCTTCAGATCTTCTCCAGCTTGGGCCTTGGGCAGGACATTCTCCTCCTTCTTTGGCTTCGGATAAAGAACCATGTACCCATCAAACTTCACGACTTCACCCTTGGCCTTGAATTGATACTTTCCGGCTCGGATATCGAATTCTGTCTCGTCGATCACTGTCGAGCTCATCCGCGAGGCAAGAAAGCGATTCCAGATCATAGAATAGAGCTTAAATCCATCCTCTTTGAGATAGGGTTTCACCCGCTCAGGGTCACAATCAAACGACGTGGGGCGGATAGCCTCGTGGGCGTCTTGGGCCTTTTTTTTATTCTTGTAAATCCTATCTTTGGATGGAAGATAGTCTTTGCCGTAATTCTCCGCGATATACTCCCGCGATAGCCGGAGCGCGTCGTCAGAGACCCGGACTGAATCTGTTCTCATGTAAGTGATAAGCCCGACCAGACCCTTATCCCCGATCTCCAGACCCTCATACAGCATCTGCGCCACAGACATGGTTTTTTTGACCGGAAAACGTAAGGAACGAAAACTTTCCTGCTGGAGAGTGCTTGTGATGTAAGGGGGAGGGGGAGCCTTTTTCTTCTCTCTGAATTCGACATTGTGCAGGATAAACGGAAGTTTTTTCACCTCTGTTGCGATCGCTTCAGCGCCGGGGCCATCCTTGATTTTAACCTTTTTGTCGTTTATCTTGACCAGATTTGCCCGAAAGGAAGGAGGGTTTGCCACTTCCAGATGGGCCGCGATCGTCCAGAACTCTTCAGCCACGAAGTCCTTGATCTCTTTCTCTCTCTCGCAGATTAACCGCAGAGCGATGGACTGGACCCGTCCTGCGCTCAGACCTCTTCCGATCTTCTTCCACAAGAGGGGGCTTATGCGATATCCGACCAGCCGATCGAGGATTCGTCGTGTCTGCTGCGCTCTGATCTTGTCCTGATCGAGTCCTCCCACCTTCTGAAAAGCTTCTTTAATCCCTTTTTCCGTGATCTCATGCAGCAGAACCCGATAAATACTCTCATTCACATCCCTCAGTAAAACTGAAAGGTGCCAACAGATCGCCTCTCCCTCTCTGTCCGGATCTGCAGCCAGATAGACCTCATCTGACTTTTCTGCCATCTTCTGCAACCTGGCAACCAGTTCCTCCCTCTCGGGGATGATCCTGTATTCAGCCTCAAAATCGTGTTCGACATCCACGCCCAGCTTGGACTTGGGGAGATCTCGCACGTGTCCCATCGAAGCACTGACCAGATAATCTGGGCCGAGATAACGGTTCACTGTCTTCGCTTTAGCGGGAGATTCTACAATAACCAATCGTTTTGCCATCATATCTTCCTTTGAAAATTTTTCCCCGGGCTCTGACTGATGTATCCTTTGAGCTCCAGTTGAAGAGAAAGAGACAGGATCTCAGAGACAGAGAACTCTGTTTTTTCGACAAGCTCGTCGACTGGAGTGAGTTCATCGGTCTTTAACAATGCCAGCACTTTTTCTTCATTAGGGTTCATAGAGGGAAGAGCTTTTATTGTCTTCTCCTCCGTCTGAGCGAGAAGCTGGTCTTTGAGCGGCGGAGGCAATTCCTCAGCCACATCTTCCCATCTCTCCACAAGCTTTGCCCCTGTTTTTACCAACCAATTGGTCCCCCGGCTGAGTTCTGAGGTTGTGTTCCCAGGAACGGCCATTACTTCTCTATTCTGCTCCAGCGCTAACCGAGCCGTGATGAGAGAGCCACTGCGTTTAGTCGCTTCGACCACCACCACGGCCAATGATAATCCGCTGATGATTCTATTCCTCATAGGAAAATGATATCCCAAGGGAGGCGACTTCAAGGGAAATTCTGTGATCACTGCACCATTCTCTATAATTTTCTCAAAAAACTTCCGGTTCTCTCTGGGATAGATCACATCCAATCCAGAACCCATCACTGCCACAGTCTTTCCTCCCTGGAGGGCACCCCAATGGGCTACAGAATCTATCCCTTGAGCCAACCCGCTCACAATGACCACCCCGCGGGTAGCCAGATCGCAAGCGAGTTTCTCGGCCACAGCTCTCCCGTAGGGTGTGGGCTTTCGAGCGCCTACGATAGAAACAGAAAGCTCTTCCAGCACATCGACCTTCCCTGCACAATAGAGGACGCACGGAGGGTCAAAAGATTCTCGCAAATACGAAGGATATTTCCGATCCTCGAGTGTGAGTATAGTATATTTTTTTCCAGCGATCTTTTCAATATCGTCCTCCGCCCGATGGAGCGTCCTGGGGGAGATCAACGCCGCAGCGGTTTCTTCATCGAGACCTAAAGCCTGAAGGTCTGCGACGGACGTATCAAAAAGATCTCGAATGTTGGGAAAGCGACTGAGGATCTTTTTGATCGCTTTGAGCTGCTCACTCAGAACAATGTTTAAAGCGACCCAATACTTGAGATTGTCTTCCAACTTTATCTTTTACAGCTTGAAGGGGGGATCGCAAAGATCGGCATGTGACTGTAGGAGATGACCTTTTCTGTTGTGCTTCCCAAGAAGAACCTCTCGAGCTTGCTCTGCGCACAGGTGGAAATGACGATCAGATCGATCTTGTGCGTGTCGGCATAGTCGACAATACCCACCGGCGCATGTATGGCACGGGTGACGTCCTCTGTGATCTTGATATCTTCTTTCTCGCGACGCTTGCGCTGTTTCAGTTTTTTCAGCACCGCATCCATCATCTCATCAAGAACGCGAGGGGGGAACGCATAGTCGTGAAGTTCCAGGATATGAAGAAGAGTGATGTCGGCGTCGAACTCTTTGGCGAGCTTCCATGCATAGTCCCTCTCGACCTCTTCTTGTTCAGAGAAATCTGTGGGCACAAGGATCTTTTTGAAACGAGGTTTTCCGCTTTTCTTTTTCGTGACGAGGATGGGGATATGGGAATGCCGCAGGACCTGATTAGCCACGTTACCGATAAAAAGGCGTTCGATCGCTGAGAGCCCCTTTCGACCGATCACGATAAGGTCCGCCTTCTCCTCCTCTGCCGTTTCAACGATGACTTTCGCTGCATTTCCATCTTTAATGAGGTATTTAAACGTCACATCCTTTGCCTTCTGAAAGGATTCGAATTTCCCCACAGCCACATTCTTCATGTGATCCATTCTCTTTTTCAACTCGTCGATCACGACGATCGCCGACTGGTAATGCTCCGGCGAAAACCCGGGCAAGACATGGAGCCCTATGACCTCAGCGTCAAACGTCTTTGCAAAAATACCGGCATACATAAAGGCCTCTTCTGACTCATCAGAAAAATCAGTCGCCCACAGAATTTTATTCACAATGTCGGTCATAAGTCTCTCCTTCCCTGTTTGGTTTTTCCTCGGAACGCTATTTTAGCAGGAAAAAACGGGGGAGGCTACTTTTTTACAAAAAAAGTCGTCTCTTAATTTTTGATTCATCAGCAATCTGGCCGTTACTTGTAAATCTCATTGGCGGACTCTATAAAAAACGATTCGGGAGCTCACTATTTCTCACTCTTTAAATTTAGCCTGGATAATTCATAAAAAATGTCGATTATAATAATAAGGCCAATAAAAACGGAATTATCAAATTGGTTTGCCGGCAGAATAATGTATATATTTGATATTGGTTTTGTTGAATAAAGTATCGACATTTTTTATGAATAATTCAGGCTAAAGATGGATTATTCACGGACCGAGGTTATAGTAGCGGCGAGGAAGTGGCTCATGAAGCTGTAGTAAACTACCGCGAATGAGCTACAACGA
>JAGLRY010000075.1 GCA_023135995.1 Candidatus Aminicenantota bacterium
TCGGTTCGCCCGAAGGGTAAAAGATGCCGATTATATGAAATAAAGGTTTTATGAAGGAAACTATCGGCAGCTTTTATGAATAATTCAGGTGAGGAAAATTTTCGGAGATTATCGGTTTAAAAGGATGGAACTGGATGTATAGAAAACCCCGGCCACAGCTCCCGTCATCAGACAGGCAAGCGTTGCCGCCAACAGAGCGCGGAAACCCAGACGAGAAAGGTCCTTCATTCTCTGGGGAGCAAGGGCTCCGATGCCCCCGACAAATATCGCGAGCGAGGCCACATGAGCAAATCCACAGAGGGCATAAGACGCGATGATAGCGGAACGGGGATGCTGGAGAGTGCCCTGAGCCAGTAGTTGAGAAAGGTCCTTGTAGGAGGCCACCTCTGTGGCCACGGTACGCTCCCCTATGATCTTGGCGATCTCGAAGGCATCTGCGGGTGGAATTCCCAGGACCAGGGTGAAGGGATAAGCGATATATCCCAAGAGGGATTTAAACGACCATTCCATGCTCCAGCCGAACCAGCCATTCAGATGTCCGCCAAACCAGCCCAAGATAACATCCAGGAGGGCCAGGATCCCCAAGAAGGCGATCAAGAGAGCGACGATACCAAAGAGATATTTTAATCCTGTGTTGGCTCCATTGATGATCGCCATGATCAGGTTATCCTCTCTTTCGTAATGAGGCTTAACGTCCAGCCCCAGTGTTTTGGGTTCTTCTACTTCAGGAAAGATGAGTTTCGCCATCACCACGGCTGCGGGGGCAGACAGGACAGAGGCCGACACGAGATGCCCTGCGATCATGGGCATTTGGTCCTGAAGAAAAAACACATATATCGCCAGCACTGTGGATGCGATGGTGCCCATGCCTGCGGCTAAAATCGTCGTCAGCTCGGACTTTGTCATATCTTTCAAATGAGGCTTCACAACCAGGGCGGATTCCACCCCGACAAATATATTGCTCGATGCACAGAGAGATTCCGCCCCGCTGATGCGCATCAGCCTTGTGAAGACACTAGCAAAACCCCTGATGATGAGGGGCATGATCCTCAGATAATAGAGTGCCGAAACCAGGGCCGCAAAGAATATTACTGTGGGAAGCCCTTGGAAAGCCAGGAAATGCCCCAGGGATGTCTCTCCATCAGCATTTGTTGTTCCTGGGGGCAAGGCCAATCGCCCGAATACAAACTTGGTCCCTTCTGTCGCACTTTCGAGGATTGTGACCACAATGTCATTCACAAAGAGAAAAAATTTGGCGCCGATTGGCAGCACAAAAATGAAGAACGCGAAGAGAAGCTGCAAGCCTATTCCCCAGATAATGACGCGCCAGTTGACAACCTTCCGATTGTTCGAGCAGAGCCAGGCGAACCCGGCGATGACAAAAATCCCCATAAAACTGACTAGATTATACAGCTCCATCCTCTTTACGACCTGCTTCTATCATACATGTTTTCATTCAATTTTTTAAGTAAAAACAGAAAGCATTAGGGGAGGATTTGAACGACACTTGCTCAATCGTGTTCGATGGTGATGAGTTTATTTCGAGATTTGTGACCCCGGATGATCCTTACCTTTGATATGGGGATATTCAAATGTGCGGCGATCTGCGTGTTGTTGACCTCAGAACGAGTACGTCTGATGTGTCTGTTGCATGAGGATTTGTTGCGCATAAAGCGAAAGAGATCCCACGAGAAAATTATCGATAAAAATGAGGATCAGGAAAACGATCATCGGGCTGATGTCAATCCCCCCCATTTTATATGGCGGGACATACTTGCGTATGGGTTTGAGCACGGGCTCGGTCAAGTGATACAGGATGACAGTGACCTGGTAGAGGGATGGAATCCGGATCCAGGAAAGGATCACACGAAATAGGATGATAAACATATAGATCCTCAGGACAACGTGGAGTATGGTCGCAGCGGCCTGCAGAAAATTTGCCAATAAAATCATATCATCAACATTTTTTATGAATAATCCAGGTTAGTCAAGGATCGTCCTGTACTTGTCGAACAGCTCTTTCAGCTGCTCTTTGGAAACATTGTAAGCCACAAGATACAACGACAGAGTCGACCTCATCGGGTCATTGGACTGCAACCGGATGAATTCTCGGACCAATCCCTTCTTCTTGCGCGCGGGGATCCTGACCTCCACTTGTTTGGTATTTCCCGCAGCGACCTTTAATGGAGAAGAGAGCTTTTTTCCTTTGATGAAAAACGATGCATCTTTATGAAAAGGAGTGACGGTGAGCTCCAGCTCCCCCTTGTTTCTTACGTTGAACTCTGTCCGCAACTCTTCTCCCTCTAGAACCAATCCCAAATCCGTGGTGTAGGAATCGAGCTCGATTTTGGGACTCGGCGGCACTTCGATCGATGCAGAGATCATCAGTTGTTTCACAGAGGCCGATGGGTCGTTCGACTCCACGTAGATGAATTTGTTCTGTTCTCCATAATAACCCTGTGTATTGAACTTGGCCTGGATCTCTCCCTTTTCTCCGGGGTTGAGTTTCTTTTTGGAGAGGATCGCCGCCGCACACCCACATGATGTCCGAACCCTATGGATAACAAGTGCTTCATCCCCCACATTCTCGAAACGGAACGTGTGTGTGAGTACTTCACCCTGCTTTTTATTGCCAAAATCCCACTTCAATTCCTTGAATTGAATCTTAGGTCCCTTATCTGCATAACAAAGAATCCCGGAAAATAAAAAGGCCAAAATCATGGCACTTATCGATAACATCGTGGCTGATGAGTGTATTCGCCTCATTCTTATCTCCTTGAAAGTTCTATATATGTTAACACTTTTTTAAAAACCTTAGCAACCCTATCGTCCATTTCGCCTTCCTGACCTGAAAAACTCTGAAATCCTGGCCCCATAAGCAATTCAACTGATTTAGTCGCACCAACCATTGAAAAAATTACGCCCGAAGGGTAAAGAATGCCGACATAAAATGAGAAATATGTATGGAAAATGTGTTCAATGTCCTGCTTCAGCAAGTCCATTGTAAATAGCACATATGAAAAAAATAGATGATGGTGTCGGCATAATTTATGAATCATTCAGGGTAAATGATTGATATTGCTTTTGTTGAACAAAGTATCGACATTTTTTATGAATAGTGCAGGTTAACTCACAGTTATAAAAAAGAGGGAGGGGGCACGAAAAACTTACTCAGAGTAAAAATCCCTTTATATATATTTCCGGAAACGGTACAATAATTTTGACCGAGATCATGGCTTTGGCAGACTTGAACAATACAACAGAATGGATAGATGGGGAGGCGAGAAAATTGAACAATCGCGACATCAAAAGAATCGGTCTTGTCCTCAGCTTCATCTGTGTTCTGCTCTCTCTCTGTGGCCTGTATTCATGGACACAGGAACCTCGAACCAAGCTTAAAGTTGTTTCAGAGATTGCCAATATCAGACAATATCCTGATATCGGGAGCGCTATCATCCATCAGCTGCCTCAAGGGGCTGTCCTCGAAGCCACCCAAAAACAGGGGGAATGGTATGTCATACAACTGAAGCTGGATGAGGAAAAGATCTTATCAGGCTTCGTACATGAAAGCCTGGTCACCATCATCGGAGGGCCTCCTCCCGAAGAGGTGAAAATAGCAGAGCCCGTTAGAGAGGAACCTGTTACAGTCGAAGAGGTGGAGGACGTGCGTCCAGTGAAAATCCAGCCTCAAACACAAGAAACCCCTACAGCCCCGCTGGAATACTTCAGGTTTCGCGTTTCCTTTTCGGGCGGCATGAGCTATATGCTCGGTGGTGACCTGAACGAAGGCTCCATAGGATTGGGCGATTATTATGCGGCATCCCTCGGAGAATCCAAGAGTGGCACAGTCTCCCCTCTGCGCACGGGATACATTTTTGAAGGAGAGATGAACATTGCCCTCTCCTCCAAGTTTTTTCTCAACTTAGGAGCCGCGTACCTCTCCGGCAAAAAGGAAAGCCGCATAGAATATCCCGAAGGCACATACGTGGAGGTCTACACAACTCGCCCGCGTATCCGATCGATCCCGGCCAGGCTTTCCATCAGCTACTATCCCAATCCTGCTTTCTATATCAAACTGGGGGGAGAGTATCACTTTGCCAAATGTTCCTACTATTACCGGTATGAAGAGGCTGATTTCTGGCAGGAATGGAAGGGCGATGCCAACGGCCAAGGACTCGGAGTTTTTGGGGGATTGGGGATCGAGGCAAATCCCAGCGGGAATGTGGGGTTCTTCATAGAGGCTCTGGGACGTTACTGCAAAATCACAGACTTTAGTGGGACAGATGAATACAACGAATCGACCGGGTTTCAGTCCACAGAAAACGGTACCCTGTACATCTATCAAGGCCATATCACTGAAGGCGAGTCCTATCCCCTGCTTTACATCCGAGAAAGAAAGCCCTCTGAGGCCGGTGTGTCGGATGCAAAAGTGGCCACTATAGATCTTTCTGGATTCGAAGTGAGAGTCGGGATCCGGTTCAAGTTCTGATCTTCTTCAACAGCGCCACGTGCTGGGCATGGATCCCTCTGAAGAGCGGGAACACCTCCACACATTCGAATCCCGCCCTTATGACCTCGTTAGTAAACTCCGCCATGGAGATCATCTTTATCCGTGTGGGGCTCTTTTTCACTTTCCGTCTGAATCGCCTCTGGAAACGATGGAGAGCATTGACCTGGTAATAAGAGAGGATCACCCATCCGGATGTCACATGGGAGAAAAAATTGAGAATAACTTTTCGCTCTTCTGAGTCATGGACATGATGCCAAAACCGCATACACAGCAGAACGGGGAAGGTTTCCTTTTTGAATGGCAATCCCAGTTTGGCATCCGCGACAACGCCCCAATCTTTGGATAAGCGACTCTCCTCCCCCGATTCTCTCGCCCTCTTGACCATGGCAAACGAATAATCGCAACTGACTAGGCCCCAACCTCTTTTCCGGAACAGGCCTGAAAACCGTCCGTACCCGCACGGGACATCCAACGCGATTCCTGATTCAGGAGCGATCCGTTCCAGGGTTCTCTCTAGAATGTGTCTCTCTCTTGCATGGACGAGTCTTTGGTCAATCCCTCTATACCTCTTTCGCTCATACTCCTTCACTTCATGCTCTTTGTGCGGAGAAGGAGGTGGAGTAGAAGCAGTCATATTCTTTAGCTCTATTTCACTCATTATTTCAAAGCATCCGTTCGGCTCGTGCCGCCTGTCCCATTTTCCCCTTTCGTTCGATCGCCCTCACAGAAGACATACTTGGGGCTCCCATCGATCAAAATCCTGTTATCTGTTAAGGACTCCTCCTGGCCGCCGCGACCGACGATACGTTTGACCGGAAAGGGAAAATCAAGTTCAATGGTCGGACCGGGCGTCCAGCACACCACACAATTCTCCCCATCCTTCGTGAAGGAAAACAGCATGGCATGCGGATGA
Source organism: Candidatus Aminicenantota bacterium (assembly GCA_023135995.1). GTDB lineage: Bacteria > Acidobacteriota > Aminicenantia > Aminicenantales > Aminicenantaceae > WTAW01. The sequence goes on from JAGLRY010000075.1 coordinate 5,424, forward strand.
TCGATCTTTCTGACAAAGGTGCTTCCATCAAGCATGGCCACCACTGTCTTCAGAGCAAAAAAGCTCGGCCTCTTCCTCCATCCCCCCTCGCGACTGTCTAAAAGGCCGTATCCCGGCGCAACAAGCTGCCACCAGTAAACCCTTTCCACAAAACCACTGGCTAGTGTGAGGATGTGATACCTCACAAGATAATCCGCTTGCTGCTCTTCAGTGACGTTGGGTTTTCCGGATGCAGGAGAGTATTCTCCCGTGCCCTTCAGTGGCCAGTTGACCTCGGTTATCCATAGATCTTTGCCTTTCACGGCACTCACATCCACGGCCGCTTTCAAGAGAGCAACCTTGGCTGCTGTATCCCATCCAAACTGTGTGCTTTCCGGCGGGCCGACTCTGTCCACATAGAGGAGCGAGCTGATTTTGTCGAAAGGGATCTCCTTTAGCACAGGAGGGTAGAGATGGAACTCAAAATCGATCACAGCGGGGCCCACGATCTTCACGTCGTACTTATCGGCCAGCTCTGCTGCAGGCCTGGCCAGCTGGAGGTACTCCTTAAAATTCCACACGCCCCATTTTGTCCTGTTCCACGCATGGCCGATCTCAAAAAAGGCGCATTTTTTTTTAAATCGGACAAAGACCTCCTCTACAAAGTCTTTCCAACGTAAAGGATCCAGGACATCATCTCTTCGCTGCACAAGAGCCCCTGTCAATTCCACCCTGTTCTCTTGCAGAAGGACAGCAAACTCTTCGTATGAAGAGAGATTGTCTCTGTCCCATGAGGGGAACCGGACAAGACATTGAGGGATGCCCAGCTCTGTCAAACATTCCACCACATCCTCATTCCTCGACTCATGGGGAGAGAGAGAAAGAGCGAATGGACGGCGGAGGCTCACCGGTGTTTGATACATCTCCCGGCAGTACTTCCGGAAAAGCGGCCATCCTTTGGGCAACTTGCGGAAGTTTGCCGCAAAGAGAGACAAATAACTACCCGCATACTTGAAATGATGCCAGAAGCGTTGCGACCGAGACGTCACATTATGGGGCTGGTCCGCATACGGGTTCCAACGGAATGTTTCACGCATCTTATTGGATCTTTAATCTCTGGGCCAGTGTCTTCAGCTTCAACAACTTTTTGAATCGGATGTACCCAGTAAAGACGGACTTATTCATCCTGTACCATAACCAATGGACTCGTTTGACGGGCGAGTGAAACAAATACTCGGCTAAAAAAAAGCGCTGGTGTTCCGGAGGGATCCCCAGCCGGATGAGGCTTTTGATCCCTTTTAATGTGCCGATACGCTTTCTGCAGCGTATACGATTCGTATCCAGAAGAAAAAACCGGAATTGCTCGCCGCCGCTCCTTTCCACCAAGACATTACCGTCCGAAAGGTCGCGATGCAGGATCCCGCTTTTGACACATCGAGCAAGATAAATGGCCAATTCCCGTATGAGGGGAGTCAATTCCCCATCGGGAAGTTCCCGGAACAGCCCTCGAACCTCCTCGATATTTGGGACGTACTCGGCGATGAAAAAACTCTGTTCCAGAAAAAGGGGCGTCTTTCGCTCGAGATATGCTACGGGAAGCGGCGTCAGAAAGCCTCTTTCAACCAGAGCCAGGCTTCCTCTCCAGGCCTTCTGCGCCTTGGAAGGAAGGACAAGGCTCTTCCATTTGTTCACGCCCTGCGTGCGGAATTCTTTGATGACGAGTTCAATGGTCCTTCCATCCTTTACAGGTAGAGCCACAACACCCACCTTATTTCGCGATTCCTCCAAGATGCAGGCCTCTTCCAGCTGGGCATCACAATCCTTTAAGGCTTCCACAATCATGGGCTCATCATAATCAGAAAGTATCCGGCCTGTGAAAGGAGGAATATCGAGTGTATGCTCCTGATCCTCTGTCATCGCTGTTTTCTCTCCAGAATAACGCTTTTTGCTCTGCGCCATCTCTTCAAACAATACCGTCCCTATAAATATCATCCTCATCCTTGCCCTGTCAAACTCCCTAACCTGAACTATTCATAAAAATGTCGATACTATGTTCAACACAAGCAATATCAAAGATTTACATTATTCTTCCAGTAAATCACCTTGACAATTCCGTTTTCAATGTACTTTCTATTAATAATCGACATTTTT
>JAGLRY010000076.1 GCA_023135995.1 Candidatus Aminicenantota bacterium
TTCCGATATCTCCGGTCGGTCCCCCGTTCAGGCCAAAGGAGCCAAAAGCCTTGAGTTGTGGCTCCGCAGGCAGACCGGGATAATCAAGCGGATAAATTTTTAGGGCCAGAGTATTGACGCCTTCAACTTGTGAAGGCTCAGTGATGTCGAGCACCCAGCGTCCGAACATCCCTACGACCTCTTTAGAATCAGCGATCAAGTGACCATTTAACCACACGTCTGCGCGGTAGTTTATGCCCTCAAGGTTCAACCAGATCACCTTTCCTGCGTATGCTTCAGGAAAACGGAACTGCGTCCAAAACCAATAGGGATCGGTCCAGGGATTGCGGCCCTCGGGCAAATGGCTGAATTTAGTCATATCGTACGCGCGATTGAACTCATCCGAAGCATCAGGAATTTTCATATTATTAAGGCCCACATATGGATCGGGATACACTCCATTCTTCACCAAAGCCGTCAAAACAGTTGTGGGAACACATGTTTTGTAAAAACCGGAAGGTTTGAACCGACCGGAAGAAATGATCCGACCGTCCTCTTTGATGAGAAAAGCGGATCTCACATGCCAGTTTTCTCTGAGGAAAACCTCCTTGTCGCCCGCATAGGCGAGCGCAAGATTTCCCAGCACGCTAACCACAACAAGCGTTATTACGATCCGAGTTCTGCACATCGTGTCCCTATGTTACTAAAGCATATCGCTCATGTGAAGGAGGCTTAGGAAAATGGATTCAGAGATGCTTGCCCAAATAGTTTTGAATTTGACATATGATATAAAGGATGTGGTACATTACAGTGGGATAAATACATGCCAGTAAAGGTCAAGATCCTCTCACACAAAAAAACAACAACTGCAGAAAAAGGGACTCTTCTGGCTGATATTATCAACACAGCGGGCATTGACCTCAGCCTTTATTGCAATAGGAGAGGACTCTGCGGGAAATGTTTTGTTGAGATCGCAAAGGGCGATCCTCCCGCCTGTGATGCACAGGAGAAAGTGCTTCTCGAACAGAGACATCTGGAAAAAAACTACAGGTTAGCCTGCAAATACAGGATCACAGAGGACGTGGAGATAAACATCCCAGCCACATCCATCCTCCAGAAAACGCCAGTGCTGGAAACGGGGCTACGCTTAGATCTGGAGGTGAACCCCTCAGTAAAAAAATACACCCTAGCACTCCAGAAGCCTGATCTCCAACATCCGTATTCCTCTTTGGAGCTTTTCGAAAGATCTCTCCGAAAGAAGGGCCTGCATATCTCCCTTGAGGTTTTAAAAAAGATACCAAAAACTCTGGAGAGAGGCACCGACAAGATCACTGCAGTGATCTTCAAGGATTCTGAGATAATCTCTGTTGAAACCGGAGATACAACAGAGGATAACTATGGCCTGGCTGTAGATATCGGCACGTCCACATTGGTGGTGGAGTTAGTCGACCTGAACACAGGGAAAAGTATCGACACGCAGACAGCCAACAACAGCCAGATTAAATACGGCGCGGATATCGTATCCCGGATTTCCTTTGCTTATATGGATCCCAAAAATCTGGGAAAGCTGCAAGAGGCGATTGTCGGCGATTTGTCTCGAATGACAAGACAACTTCTCTCCAAAAACAAAATCAAGCCGACTCATGTGTACGAGATCGTATTTGCCGGGAACGCACCCATGAATCATTTCCTCCTCGGGATCCCAGTGAACAGCCTGGCGCTAGCGCCCTTCCATGCCGCCTTCCAGTCCTTGCCGGAGCTGTCAGCACAGCAGGTCGGATTCAGGATAAACTCAAGCGGAAAAGCCTATGTCGCCCCGAACATCAAAAGTTTTGTGGGTGGCGATATCTCTGCGGGTCTCCTGGCTTCAAACTTGGCAGCGAGGAAGGGAAATATCCTCTTCATCGACCTGGGCACTAACGGAGAGATCGTGCTGAAAAAGAAGAAAAGAATCGTCACCACATCGACGGCTGCAGGCCCTGCTTTCGAAGGCATGAACATCAGCTCAGGAATGCTCGCCTTTCCCGGAGCCATCTATAAGGCCGAGAGGAAAAAAAGGCTGATCCTCCACACCATCGGGAAAAAGCCTCCCGAAGGGATCTGCGGGACAGGACTCATCGACCTGGTGGCCATCTTTTTGAATCAGGGGAAAATCTCTTCTAAAGGTGTCATCACAGGCAAGAATAAAGAAATTCCGATCACAACAAACATCTCCCTCACTCAGAAGGATGTGCGTGAGATCCAGCTGGCGGTCGCCGCCATAAAAAGCGGAATACAAATGATGCTCGAAATACACAAGCTCAAGAAAGACGATCTCGATGGCATCTTCATTGCCGGCGCTTTTGGGAATTATTTGAACATCCAAAACGCCATGACTCTGGGGCTTCTGCCTTCGATCGACCCAAAAAAGATCTTTTTTATCGGGAATTCATCGTTAGCGGGAGCCAAGGTCCTGCTCCTCTCTGAACATGCGAAACAAAAGACAGAGGCTTTGGTGCGCAAAATTCGATATGTCTCTTTGGCCACAAATCCAATGTTCCAGGATTACTTCATCGCAGCCCTGGATTTCGGTTGGAAGGAGGAAAAAAGGCTGGCGGTATGGCGGATGGTTTTACCTGCTCTACCTGAAGAGTGAAAACCCAGGATGGAACGCATCAACACTCCCTATTAAACATCACTCGATCTGAAGAATAATTCAGGTGTTTGAACCGCAGATCGAAAAATGACAGAGAGAGATATGGACACCCCTTGCCTTTGGAAATGCCCAGCACACGATCATGGTTGAGGTGAATAAAGCCTAAAAATAGGATAAATAAGGATAATTAAGAAAAAATAAGGCAATATAAAACAGCAATAGTTAAAAAATAGAGACATAGCAAAACAACTGTTTTAGGATGTTTGTATAAACTCTCACTATCTGTTCACGTAACAGCCCGCTAATCAGGTAGCGGCATGTTCTTTTGTTTCAGAAAATCTTCATAATCTTTGCGCGTGTTGAGGTTTTTGAACCAAGTGTTCTCCCCAATCGAGACATGCTGAACCACGCAGCGTTCAAACAGAGGAAGGAGAGAGAGAATGCCTTCATCCAGAAGCTTTTCCATCTCGGGAAGAACCGCCTTGGCATAAACAGCGAAAAGAGGTTCCTGCCTGCCTTCTGGAGAGATGGGAAGAGCGATATCTGAATGTTCAGCTTCCCGGATGAGTCTTTGGAGAAAACCAAAGTCGATGTCAGGAATATCACACGCAATGACAAAGCTTTTTTCATTCTTGGAGGCCTGAAGCGCCGTCTTGATCCCTATCATCGGACCCTCCCCCGGCTTCTCATCGACGATCAATCTCCGCTTCAAGAAGATGAATTTTTCTCTGCTGGAAACACTGATCAACACTTCGTCAAATCGTTCCTCCAGCTGCTTGAGAATATGTTCGATGATGGTCCCCTCGGGTGCGAGCAGCAATGCTTTATCCCACTGCATGCGCCGGCTGCTTCCCCCAGCGAGCACAATAAGGCTGAGAGGCTGGCCATTACAGCGAAAGAGGTCCTTCATAGTCCCATAATAATTCGTGTTTCAAAAAAAGCAACAACTACATTGACATTGTCTCTGTGCCCGTCGATAATTGGATTCCCACGGTTCCGCGATTAAGATGCGTGCAATAAACGATCTAGAACACCTCATTTCACCGATATATCCCAACCTTATCGAACGGATCAGACAGTTGATTGAAGATTCGGAGAGAAGGTTTTCGCAGGATGCAGATAGCAATGAGAAAGCTTTCGATAGTTTCCTATGGGAACACACATTGCACGTGGCATCTTTCGCTCGGAAGATCGCACTTGCTGAGGGGATCGATGCCTTAGACGCTGTGATTGCCGCTCTATTCCACGACAGCGGCAAATTCCTTGAGGGGCATTACCATGCCAATGATACACCCGAGGAGGAAAGCGCCGCTCGATTGGCAAAAGAGGTCCTGATAAAAGAAGGCATGGACAAAGAAAAAATAGACACAATTACTGCTGCTCTGACTGCGCTGTACAACGATAAACAGCCGGCCAGCAAAATCACAGATGTGGTGCACGATGCGGACTTTTTGGCAAAATTCGGTTATCTCGGTGTTGCCAATTTTTTCGTTAAATCCGCCTTGCGGGGACAAAACCTGCACAAAGCCCTCATCTCTTCTTTGAGTAAAGAATTAACCTACGCCGCCACACTGAAAACCAACATGCGGACAGCTACAGGGGAAAAACTGGCCGAGAAAAAAAGTGTGGCAACTCTGTCTTATTACCAAGGGCTTCTTGATGAACTTCGAGAGGCAGGAATCGCTTTTTTTAAAATCATAGAAGTGGCTTTTCCCTGCCCCAAAAACCCCAATAAGATTTTGACTCTTCGGATGGCCGTGCCAGAGGTTTGCCCTGAATGCAGCAACGAGCTATCGATGAATTTTGCGAGCCAAACACAAACAAAGTGCGAACAATTAACAGCAAAGATCCATTGTGTACACTGCCCAAGCCAATACGAAATCACTTTCTGCCTGCCTGAAATCGTGCGATAAACTCCTTTAGATCCTTAAAAGCTCACTTTGCACCGTCAAAATACACTTCTAAGGCGGTATTCCTAGCCAAATCTGGAGATAATTTGATTATTATCAATATGTTACTGAGGCCTGTCCCCATTATTTATTACTTCCTGTGGAACTCTTTTTGCTAAAATCACGTACTATAAAGAAAAGAACTCTTTCGTAAACAAAGGATGGTGGTTTGTGAAACGTGTCGCGATCGCATTCCTCGTAATTTTGGCTTTCTTGAGCTTCCTGGGACATGTCTTTGCTCAGGAGGAGGAAGAAGGGAAAAAATACTCTGTGAATCTATCTCTTTGGTACCCGGTCAGCATCAACAAAACGAAGCACGATACAGTCAATCTCAACCTCTCTCTCTTGTATGGCAAGGTAGGGTATGTCAATGGTTTGGATTTGAGCCTGATCGCTTCGGTTATAACCCATGATCTGGAAGGGGTACAGCTCTGTGGCCTGGCAGGGGTCATCGGAGAAACCGGAAGGGGTTTACAATTTTCCCCCCTCACAAATGTCACCGGTGAGAGTTTCACCGGCATCCAAGCAACAGGCATTGTCAACATCGTTGGAGACCGCATTTCAGGAATTCAATTTGCAGGTCTTATGAATATCGCGGGTGAGAGCGGATCAGGAATCCAGGCGTCGGGTCTTTTTAATATTGCCGGTGAAAATTATTCAGGAATACAGATCTGTGGCGGCTTTAACATCAGTGGAAAT
>JAGLRY010000077.1 GCA_023135995.1 Candidatus Aminicenantota bacterium
CTCTTCAATATCACAGGAGACACTCTCCGTGGGCTCCAGGTGGCTGCATTCAACATAGCCGCTAATTCCGCAGGTGCACAAGTCGGGATTGTCAATGTCGCCGGCGAAACGAAAGGACTCCAACTCGGCCTCGTGAACTACACCAAAGAAGAGAACACAGGAGTTCCCATCGGCCCAGTCAACCTTGCCAGAAACGGAAGAGTCCGAGGTCTTGCCTGGGGAGGAAGCCATGTGGTTGTAACAGGGGGAGCCAAGTTCCAGATCGGCCGCCTGTTTTCTCTGCTCACCTTGGGCGCAGGAAATCTCAACGACAACATCAGCGAGTCCTTGACGTATGGATTTCACTATGGCATGACTTTTCCTGCCGGACGCTTGACGTTGAACCCGGACATCGGATACCGCTACAGGGATAACAAACCTCTATTCAAACATACCGAAGAAGAACCTAATCAGCACATGCTGGAAGCCCGTCTTATTCTGGGAATTCCTTTATCAGAAAAACTGTCTCTGATGTTGGGTGCTGGACTCACCCGGATCTTTGACTGCGGCAAACACATCGACACAGGAGACACATCACCTTTATTCATCGCAGGGCTAGAGTTCTTTTAAACGAGCTCCACCGCAAGAATTATAAATTGATTTCTAACATGTTATAATCCGAAAGAATGCAAACAAAGAGGACAAACTCATGACTAAAAAGGAAAAAGACATCTTCGAGGAGATCGGAGACAAGATCAAGGAACTCGGTAAGGAGATCAAACCCCATATCGACAAGGCGGAAGAGAAATTCACGGGTTTTGACAAGGCCGTCGAGCCCTCCCTTGAGGAGCTCAGTACAAAGCTCAGAGAACTGGGCGGAGTGCTCAAAGGACCCAGCAAAGACTTATCGCGCAGAATGAAAGAATGGGGGGCATCGGTCAAACCCGTTCTCGAAAACATGGGAAAGAGCCTAAAAGATTGGAAAAATTCCTCTAAAAAACATAAGCAGGATTAAACCTAAACTTCAAATCACACATTTTTGTAAGAGACTAAAGGTCAGCTTGAGGGGGGCGATGATCTTATCGATAGCATTCTGCTCAGCAACCATTCTTTAGTATCTTCAGTCCTCATGTCAGTTATATTTGGAATTTGAGTAGTGGAATTATTTTTCAGAGTTTTTGCATCACGTAGAACACAGAGCCGTACCATGCGGAATACTTCCTGTAAAGATCAATTTCCTCCTGTTCGGAATTAAGCGTCCTAAGAGTCTCGGGATTTTCTTTGTACTTTGCCCTGAGTTGATTAATACGCTCTTCGAGAGGGTGGTAATATTCTTCCCACCATGCGTCCTCGGGTAATGGGAAATGGCCAAGGACATCATAACTGCAACGGGGAATGATTTCCAGATTCTTTGGGATGGTGGTTATCCCAGGATACATCCTCTTCCAATAGTCAGCAATTTCATTGGGAGGATCGGATTTCAGCCAGGTCATCTCATGGACAACGAGAAAACCTTGGGGTTTAATGAACTTTCGCCAGTCCTTAAGCCCTCGCTTAAAACCTATGATGTAAATTGAACCCTCTGCCCAGATAATATCGAAGCTTTCTTCGGGAAAATCCATCGTAAACATAGATCCATTCACTGCCTTTATACGTTCGGAAAGGCCTGCTTTTCTGATCTTTTCTTCGAGCACATCAAGGTATGATTGATGGTTATCCAACCCGATTACAGAACCACCGCTTAATCTTGCAAGCTCCATAGTCGGCCCACCGGGGCCGCACCCGATATCCAAAATTCTTGGTTTATCCAATTTGGGCAGTATTTCGAATGCCCTGCGAGTGTAATCATTCCTCCCCGGCCCCTCCCGCGGAAGTCCCTTATGGATTTCAAAAAAGATGTCTCGCGTTCGTTTCTCCATTTATCTTCCCTTTCTCGACAGAATGAAATCACCCTACTATAACAGCCATTCTAAAAACTTACGTTTTTTTCTCTCCGTACCAGAAGGGCATAACATCAGGATTATTTGCCCACGTATGAATTAGGTTTACTTCCTCAGGCTCCATCGGCCTCAAAGAAACTATTTCACCCTGAAGAATCATAACCTCAAAAATAACACAAAAGAAGATGATTGTTAAACTTTTGCGTGGCCAGGATAAAAAAAAATGAACCAAATGTGGAGAAAAAACGTATGAAGGAATATAAAATGTTTGTAATTGCGAATCTCGTAATTTATAATTTATATACGTCCTACAAATACGGCCTATGAAAAAAGGAGGGCGCAAATGACTGCTGCAAGAAAAATCATCGCCTTGTTGATTATCATTTTTTTTGGAATTCCCATTCTGTTTGGGGTCATCTGGTTCGTGGGGCTGACTAAAGCCACTGTTTCCCCTGAATTTCTTACAGATCTTCCGCGGGAGATCATTGAGAATATCCCGGATATGGCTGAAGAAATCTTCATGGAGGCGCAGTCAGAGAGGGTGATCACCGACGAAAACACCCGAGCATGGTTCCAGGCGGCAGCCGAGGCCGGAGTGACACCCATACGCGTGATGGAAGAAACCGGCCTTCAGGACTGGCTCCGCAACGAACTGTCCGAATCACTCTATGAGACAGGAGAAGTGCTCCGGGGTAAAAGGAGACCGAAGACCATCATTCTGGACCTCCGCCCCCTCAAAGAGATTCTTCTCCGCGATGACATCGACAGATATGTGATGAGGATCCTGGAACATCTTCCCCCTTGTAATGAGGAGGGAATACAAACCTGGATGGAGATTGCAGAAGAGGGCTGGGGTGATGAGGGGCTTCCCGCCTGCCGGCCAGATCTGGATATCGCCCGAGAGGTTTTGAAGTACAAGCGAATCGAAGCCGTAAGCGAAATGGAGGAAGAAATCGAAATTTTTGAGGATGTTCGCTTCATCCCCTTCGGTATTTCTCGCGTCATCACATGGCTGTCATATTCTCTATTCCTGATTCCAGCCTTTTTTATATTTATCGGCGCCCTGATTGCCGCCACATCTCCTGCCAGCTTTTTCCGGTGGACCGGTGTATCCATCCTTGTGGCAGCCATACCCGCTCTTCTACTCTCCCTATTTGTTAGGTCCGTGTCTCTCTGGGCGCTCAACTTCGTGCCCTATTCTTATTCCTATTCTGACACATGGTCTGCGGCGCTGACCGATTTGGTCCTGGAAAAGACAAGTTGGATCCCGGTTATGATCGTCGAGCACCTTTTTTCACCGGTGGTTGCCGTTTCTGGAATTGTCTGTATCACCGGACTTTTGATTTTTGTGATCTCTTTTATGGTGCGCGACCGAATCCAAATCAGGGTTGTCGAAAGGCAGATTGTTGCCCCTGCGCCCAAAGCTGCAGAAAAACTAGTAGAGAGCGAAGAAAAAACGGATGAAAAAAAGACCGCGCAGAAAGAGGATACGGATAAAGAGCCGAAAGAACTCAAACCTGGATCCCCAGAATTCGAAAAAACTATAGAACCAGAAATCGAGTCAGAGGAGTCTGACAAAAAAGAGGAGTAACAGCGATTGCCGGTCGATAGTGTTACCAACCATCTTTGGCTCTGATTATCATACCATAAAGCCAAAACTTGGAAATTGGTAAATCTTTCCACCTATGGTATCCTTCCAGAAACAGGAAGATTTAAGATGATTCGCAAGGCAGGAAAGAGAATTGTCATCACCACACTGCTTTTATTATTCTCAAATCAAGCATTCCCTCAGACATTCGGTCACAAGGGAATGGTTGCCGGTTGGCTCATGGGTAAATTCGAGGAGAAGGTGAATCCTCAGCTCGGCTTCCGTTATATTCCTGAATTGGCCTTCGAAACAACGCTCTCCGAAAAATACACGTTGGATGCAGAGTTGTCTCTCGATCTCTTCGGATACGCTCGGTTTTCTTCCCTGACCGATGTCACGACTGATGGGGATATCGATCCCTACAGGCTGTGGACCCGGTTTTCCTCCTCTCAGTTTGAGGCCCGTGTCGGCCTTCAAAAGATCAACTTCGGATCCGCCATGCTGTTTCGCCCGCTGATGTGGTTCGACCGCCTCGACCCACGCGATCCCCTACAGCTCACAGACGGTGTCTACGGACTATTGATGCGTTACTATTTTGTCAACAACAGCAACATCTGGCTGTGGGGACTGTACGGGAACGAGGATCCAAAGGGGCTGGAAGTCGTCCCTACAAAGAAAGGAACTGTAGAATTCGGCGGCCGCATTCAAGCGCCTCTCTGGACCGGCGAATTGGCTTTTACCTATCATCATCGCAATGCCGAATACAGCGATGTTCCCCTTCTGGGCCTTTATCTTTTCGATCCGATCATCCCA
>JAGLRY010000078.1 GCA_023135995.1 Candidatus Aminicenantota bacterium
GTTGGCGGTCGCTGCGATCGGATGACATCTCTAATGGATATATTCCCCACGCTAGTGGAACTCTGTGGTTTGCCCCAAAAGGAGGGGCTTGATGGGCACAGCCTGATTCCGTTACTGAAAGATCCTGGTGCAGAGTGGGATTATCCCGCGCAGAGACATCCTACAAGTTAATGCCCCATCATATCGCCCCTTTTAAGAGCAAAGAGGATGACTATACGAGAAAAGCGTTGAGAGAAAAAGACAAACGATAAGATACAAATAGATCCAAAATTTAACGAAAAATAAATCATGCAATAAGACAACAAACAACCGGAATACTATTAGTTACATTTTCGAAAAATGAACGAAAAAGCGACTCCAGAGCTGAGGAGGGCAATCGGCTTGCCCCATGCAACAGCCATGGTGGTGGGTATCATAATCGGTGCCTCAATTTTTGTCCAGCCATCTGAGATCACTGGACAGGTGCCCTCTGTCCCCGGAGTCTTTCTCGTCTGGCTGATCTCAGGGATGTTGACGTTTTTCGGCGCTCTAGTGTGCGCAGAGCTGGCCTCCATATTCACCGAAACCGGAGGAGTCTATGTATATTTGAAAGAGGCCTATTCTCCCTCGGTGGGATTTCTGTGGGGATGGGCTATGTTCTGGACCATGCATTCAGGGATCATCGCGGCCATTTCTGTCATCTTTGCCCGATATGTCGCTTACTTTTGTCCCTTGGGAGATGTGGGGATCAAGGTGGTTGCCATCGCTGTTATCCTTTTACTTTCGATCATCAATTATCTCGGAGTCAAGCAAGGGAGCAGACTGCAATTGCTCTTTACTCTGGGTAAAGTCCTAGCGGTCGTTTTTATCATTGTGGCCGGGTTTATTCTTGGGTCACGTGTGTCCGATCATTTTGTGGCTGGGAGCCTTGCCAATCAGAGTGTTTCCCTCCACAGCTTTTTTCTCGCTCTTGTGGCAGGTTTGTTTGCCTTCGGGGGATGGCACATGGTCACCTACAATTCCGAGGAGACCATCGATCCCCAAAAAACGATCCCGCGAGCTCTGATGTTGGGTGCTCTGATCGTCACTCTCTGTTATATCGCGATGAATGCTGTGTATATGTATGTTTTACCCCTGGATAAGGTTGCATCCTCCACGCGGATCGCTGCCGATGTTGCGAACACTTTGATCGGATTTGGAGGAGGCGCCTTTATGTCGAGTTTGGTGATATTCTCGACTTTCGGGGCCTTGAACGGGATCATCCTCTGTGGTCCACGGGTGTACTATTCTATGGCTCAGGATGGACTCCTGTTCCGGTGGGTGGGCGATATCCATCCCAAACACCGGACGCCTTATAAAGCCATATTTCTTCAAGCCATATGGTCCTCGGTCCTTGTGGCCACCGGCACTTATAGAGTTTTGTTCACCCGTGTTGTCTACACCGAATGGATCTTCTTTGCGCTCATGGCGTTCGGCTTGTATGTGTTTCGACGGAGATCGAATATCGTCCGCAGCTATAAAATATGGGGATATCCTGTAGTCCCAGCGATCTTTATCGTATTTTCCCTGGCCATTGTGGTCAATCAGCTTGTTTCTGATCCTAGGGAAAGCCTGTTCGGGCTTGTCATTGTTTTGTTAGGCATGCCTGTATATTATCTATGGGTGAAAAAAAGTCCAAAGGAGCGTAAGTCATGACTATAATCGATCTCCACAATCATTTTTTTCCGCCGCAATATCTAGAAGCGATCCAATCCGGCCCCAGCAATGTGAAGGTGACCTTTGATGCAGATGATAATCCACTCCTTCATTATCCCGGGGATTATAATATCGTGGTTCCCGAGCACAGGGATATCGTGCTTCGGGCTGAGGTTTTAGAAGAGGTAGGTGTTGATAAACAGGTGTTGTCCTTTACGACACCTGGTGTTCACATCGAGTCACCGGAGCGAGCAGTTGATCTGGCACGAATGGTGAATGACAATTTTGCTGAGATAACAAAGGATTACAGTGATAGATTCTCGGCCTTTGCCACTCTTCCTCTGAACGATCCTGTGGCCTCTGTTGTGGAGATGGAGCGGGCTTTTGTTGAGCTCGGATTTAAAGGTGTGACTCTTCACAGTAATGTCAATGGCATAGAGTTGAGCGATGAACGTTTTTGGCCGCTTTTCGAGAAGGCGGATGAGTTGGGCATCGTGTTTGATATACACCCGTCATTTCCTGTGGGGGTGGAGGCTATGACCGATTACTGGCTTATGCCGTTGGTCGGGTTTCCCTTTGACACGACGCTTACTGCAGCAAAGCTGGTCTTCAGCGGCATCGTCGATCGCCATCCCAGGATCAAGTGGATCTTAGGGCATCTCGGCGGAGCCATACCGTATCTTGCCGAAAGACTGGACAGGGGATTCTACGCGTTTAAGGAATGCAGAGAACACATCAACAAGCCCCCCAGCGAATTCCTTAAGGAATTTTATTATGACACTGTTAATTTTGATACAAAAGCTCTGCAGCTTGCCATCGATTTTTCTGGGGCCGATCATCTTGTTGCGGGAAGTGATTACCCGCACCAGATCGGCAGCCTTACAAAGATGATAAACAGCATT